>NZ_CP067393.1:2400000-2700000 GCF_016653615.1 Entomomonas asaccharolytica
CAGTTAATAACCGAGTACCCAATATTAAGACACGGAAACCATCATTATTATAGTCATCTGCTATTTTTAATAATTGTTGGCGACGCTCTTCATTGATAGGTAAAAGTTGCCCATTTTCCCGTATTCTAGTAGCTACAGAGAGCATTTCTTCTACTGCGCCCTTACAGACTAATAAACGCTCGCCTTGTTTTTCCACAATAACCGATAAACGACGACGCACAAAATCGAAAGGTAATTCATCAACTTTTTTCCACTCTTTTGGTTTTTTAAACTCTGGATGTTTTTTTGCAAAGCGCACAATCGCTTTATCCATTAAGTTTTTAACACCACTTTGATGATGACTATTTAACCAAGCCAATTGCAAAATCTCATCGCGATTAGCTCCATTAATATCCACATGACGTTCTAAAATAATTTTATCTTGGGTTAACGTCCCTGTTTTATCAGTACACAGAATATCCATTGCGCCAAAGTTTTGAATAGCATTTAAGCGTTTTACCACCACTTTCTTGCGCGCCATGGCTACTGCGCCTTTCGCAAGATTGGCACTGACGATCATTGGCAACATTTCAGGGGTTAAACCTACTGCTACAGCTAAAGCAAACATAAAAGCTTCTGTCCAATCGCCTTTAGTAAAACCGTTAATTAATAGCACAATAGGCACCATCACTAACATAAAGCGAATTAATAACCAACTAACGCTATTAACCCCTCTATCGAAAGCTGTTTGCGCTCTTGAGCCTACGATTGACTTAGCTAAAGAACCAAAATAAGTATTTGCACCTGTGGCTACTACAACTGCTGTGGCTGTACCACTCACTACATTGGTTCCCATAAAACAAATATTAGGCAGTTCTAATGTGTCATATTCGCCCAATGCAACGGCATCTGCTGTTTTCTCTTTGACATTCCCTAGGGTATCGTATTTTTCAACAGGAATAGACTCACCTGTTAGCACTGCTTGGCTAATAAATAGATCACGTGACTCTATTAATCGCACATCCGCAGGAATCATATCCCCTGCTGATAGGTGAACAATATCACCCACCACAATATCACGCATGGCTATTTCTTTTATTTTAGGGTTATTGCCTTCTTTATTACGACGTAACACCGTGGCAGTGGTTTTAACCATTGCCTTTAAAGCTTCTGCTGCTTTGTTTGAGCGATACTCTTGCCAAAAACGCATAAAGCCACTGATAGCAACCATCGTAACAACAATAATAACCCCTGTTAAATCAGTGTCTTCCCCTGCTTTTAAAGGCAGCCAAAAGTCAGTATAAAAACTAACAGCACTTAATGCCATTAATACGTAAATAAAGGGATTATTAAAAGCGGATAATAGTTGAATAAGTGCATGCGGTGCCTTATCGTGAGCAACCGTATTAGCACCGTCTCTTGCTAAACGTGCTTCTACCTCTAACTCATTTAGCCCATCACGACTGGTGGCTAAGTTATATAAAGTTTTTTCTAATGAGTTTTGTGCTTCATGGGCAGCAACTATTTTTGGCTGGCTTGTGGTACGATTTTCTTGAGCTTGACTGGGATAAGCTTTGTTGGTAATAACAGTCATTGGTTCTTCTCCTGTGCACTATGGTGACAAGAGAAATGACTGCCTACCTAAAATTTAGACACGACAATACCCCTTCACCATAATGGTAAATAAAACTATTTGCTATTAAATTAATTAGCTTTTTCTGAATAGGTTCTGGTTCAGATAAATCGCTACTGGGGGGTTCTTCCATTTTCGGCTCCTATTAATTATCTTTAATTAAATAGCATTATTTATAACGATATTTAATGGTTTATAAATTAGCTCAATTAATCAACGCAAAGAATTTAGCACGCCAGTAAATAGCTATACGGCGCTGGTTCTTCTTCTGCTTGATTAGTAGATACATAACCACATTCTAAAGATTGCGTTTGAGTATTTTTTTTCCAAACCAATACTTGGCGGGAAAGAAATAATTCAGTATTAACTGATTGTTTAACAGCAATGTCTTTGTGGTTAAAGAAATAAACAAAAATGTTTACTGGGAAGATAGTTCTGAAGTTCATACTATTCACCTATAGCCCAACTCAGTGGCCATAAGTGAAACTGGCAACCTATTGAGCAGTTAAATTGTGATTTAGGCCAGTTAATACTGGCAACCGTCTCTGTTCGTTGTCCATAGTTTTTAAGTTAATCACTCTCACATATTGATTAAAATTGATAGCCCTTTAAATAGGCGTGGCGATTTTATTCCTTTCAATTTCTAAACGTCAAGTTATTTATTAATTTTTTGTAAAAAAATTACCAACTCTTATTTATTAGTCTCTATAAATAAAAAGATCAAACATCTTGTTACTCCATGGTTAGCATTAGTAGTATGGATTTTTTATATTAATAGGCATAGCATAAGGTTATTTATCTACAAAATAATTACTTATTGCTACAAGATTGGAGAGAAGAATGACTAAACTGTTTAGCCCCATAACCATTGATCAACAAACCTTAGAAAACCGCATAATTATTCCTCCTATGTGCCAATACTCTGCCATTGATGGTAAACCCACAGATTGGCATAAAATGCATTATGGCTCACTTTCTCACTCAGGTGCAGGCTTGCTTATTTTTGAAGCCACTTCAATTTGCCCTGATGGCCGTCTTTCTCCTTATGATCTTGGATTATGGGATGATGAAACAGAAGCAGCACTGGCTAAACTAATTAAATCCATTAGAAAATACTCTGCTATACCGCTTGGTATTCAACTGGTTCATGCTGGTCGCAAAGCTTCTATGCCAGAACCTTGGAAAGAAAATAAATATATAACACCACAACAAGGTGGCTGGAAAACTGTTGCGCCCTCTGCCATTGCCTATGATGAAAATCATGATACACCTAAAGAGCTAACGATTGACGAAATCCAAACGTTAATCAAGCAATTTGCAGAATCAGCTAAACGCGCTGATGATGCTGGCTTTGATATGATTGAAATTCACGGTGCGCATGGTTATCTAATTCATCAATTCCTTTCACCACTTAGTAATAAACGAACCGATGAATACGGTGGCTCATTAGAAAATAGATTACGCTTTGCTATTGAAATATTTAAAGCTATTCGTAAAGTCGTTTCTGTGGAAAAAGCGGTAGGCATCCGTATCTCTGCTACCGATTGGGTAGAAGGTGGCTGGGATTTAGAGCAATCTATTGTGCTCGCTAAAAAATTAAAAGAATTAGGTTGTAGTTTTATTGATGTTTCTACAGGCGCTTTGCATAAAGACCAAAAAATCCCAGTAGGACCTAATTACCAAGTTCCTTTTGCCCAAGCGATTAAAGAACAAGTAGCTATGCCAACCATAACGGTGGGCTTAATTACTGATGCCACACAAGCACAGGCTATTATTGGAACTGATCAAGCGGACATGGTGGCGATTGGTCGTGGTATGTTATATAACCCTCGTTGGCCTTGGCAGGCTGCTGCTGAATTAGGCGCACAAGTGACAGCACCACCACAATATTTACGTTGCCAACCCCATCAATATAAAAATCTTTTTAAATAGCTCAATAAAAAAGGCGGGAAAACCCGCCTTTTTTAATTAAAACTATTCAATTTAGCTTTTTACTTGGTGCAACAATACGTTTTAATCCTAAACGAGATAACTCAAGATTTATAATACTTTTAACCACTAGCGGATCATCTTGTTTTAACACATCGTCTAAAATTTCTTTGGCTTTTACCATGGTTAACTGCCGCAATACCCATTTAACTTTAGGCAAGTTAGTCGCATTCATTGATAGTGAGTCAAAACCCATCGCTAACAACAATACAGCAGCCGCGGGATCACCTGCCATCTCACCACAGATACTGGCAGTTTTACCTTCCGCATGGCAATCTTTAACTGTTTTATATAAGCTATGTAACACAGCAGGATGATAATAATTATAAAGATCAGCCACACGTGCATTATTGCGGTCAACCGCTAATAAATATTGGGTTAAATCGTTAGAACCAACAGATACAAAATCTACTTCTTTCGCCAGCATTCTCGTTAAAAATACCGCGCTAGGTACTTCTATCATCACCCCAATAGGCGGCATATCTACTTCTATACCCTCCTCTCTTACTTCAAACCATGCCCTATTAATCATTCGTAAAGCATGTTCAACTTCATGCATAGAGGAAATCATAGGTAATAAGATTTTAAGATTACCCAGTCCTTCACTAGCCTTAAGCATGGCACGAATTTGCAGGATAAAAATTTCTGGATGATCGAGGGTAATACGAATACCACGCCAACCTAAGAATGGATTTTCTTCTTCAATAGGGAAATAAGGTAATGACTTATCCCCACCAATATCTAAGGTACGCATGGTAACAGGTAATGGATGAAAAGCTTCTAACTGTTGCCGATAAATAGCCATTTGTTCTTTTTCACTGGGGAAAGAACTACTTATCATAAAAGGTACTTCGGTACGGTATAAACCTACTCCTTCTGCACCTCGTTGCTGTGCCTTATCTACATCCGCTTGTAAACCCGTATTAACCCATAATGAAATTCGATGCCCATCTAAAGTGACACAGGGTAAATCACGCAATATATTAAGACTAGCTAATAACTGCTTCTCTTCCTCTGCCATTGATAAATAATACTGGCACAACTCTTCACTGGGGTTAGTAATGACTTCACCAAAGAAGCCATTTACAATAATCTTTAAGCCATCCATCTTACGGTAAGGTAGCTCTGCAACCCCCATTACCGCGGGTATTCCCATTGCTCTTGCTAAAATAGCTACATGGGAGTTACTTGAACCTAATACAGAAACAATACCTATTAACTTGCCTTCAGGTACTTCACTCAGCATGGATGGGCTAATTTCCTCACTCACTAAAATCGTGTTATCAGGAAACTCCATATTGGCTTGGTCACGTTTTTGTAATTGCTCTAATAATCGTTGACCTAAATCTTTAATATCTACTGCACGTTCTTTTAAATAAGGATCATTTAATGCCTCAAAACGCTGTACATATTTCAGTATTACATCCCTTATAGCGCCCTGAGCCCATTGACCTTCCCTAATTGTTTTCTCAATATCACCTAGCAACACTTCATCTTCTAACATTAAAAGATAAGCATCAAATAAAGCTAATTCATCGGGGCGTAATTGCTTCGCAAGTTTAGCTGAGGTTTTCTGTATATTTTTACGTACCGCTTCAATAGCACTTGCAAATAAATCTAATTCAACTTGTATTTCTTTGGTTTTACGATCAGGTACTGCCTCTAAATCAGCAGGTGGCAAAACCACCATGGCTTGCCCAACCACTGCCCCTGATGCACCAACAACCCCTACAAAACGTGCTTCTTGTGGAGATCTTTTCGAAGGTGAAACACTGCCTGAAGCCTCTGCATGGGCGATTACACCTGCTAACTGCGTACCCATAGTAACAATAAAGGATACTTCTTCTTCACTGAACTCACGACGCTCTTTTTGCTGTACGACAAGCACACCTAACACTTGGCCATTATGAATAATAGGCGTACCTAAAAATGATGAATAACGTTCTTCACCTGTTTCAGCAAAATAACGATATTGTGGGTGATCAGAAGCATTCGGTAAATTTAATGGTTCTTGGCGTGTTGCTACTAATCCCACTAGACCTTCATCACTCTCTAAATGAACCTTGCCAATAGCACGTTTATTTAGACCCTCAGTAGCCATTAATACATATTGTTCTGTTTCATCATCCCATAAATAAACCGAGCACACTTGTACCAACATCATTTCTTTTACGCGCAACACAATAATGCCAAGCGCTGTTTTCAGATCTTTGGCAGCATTGACTTCCTGAACAATTTTGCGCAGTGCATCAAGCATAATAAGCTAATACTCCGAATTATTTAGTTGTTTGAGGTGCTCTTAAAATTAATTCTTTCATGGCTCGCCGATAAACTTCTCTTTTAAAATTAACAACTTGCCGTAATGGATACCAATAACTTACCCATTGCCAGCTATCAAACTCAGGTTTATCACCATTGGTTAAACAAACCTTATTATCATCTGCCAATAACTTTAACAAAAACCACTTTTGCTTTTGACCTATACATCGCGGTTGAGTTTTTGAACGAATTAACCATTCTGGCAAACGATAACGTAGCCAGCCACCTGTACATGCTAGGACTTGCACATCTTGCTCTCTCAACCCTATTTCTTCATATAATTCACGATACAAGGCGTCCTCAGGTTTTTCACCCTGTTGAATACCTCCCTGTGGGAACTGCCATGCATCTTGATGAATACGTTTGGCCCATAAAACTTGACCTAGGTTGTTAGTAAGAATTAGTCCGACATTCAGGCGAAAACCATCTGAATCTATCACACTAACCATCTCCAAAAATTATTACTGCCATTGTTCCATAAAATTACATTATTCAAAAGCAGATAATATCAATTCAATGCAAATTTTCTTTTAGTAAATATTAAATTAGCCTGAGCGACGAAATAAATGCTAACAATTCATTGCAAGATAGGGATTTAATGCGCATAATTTTCGACAGCTAAACCTTATAATAAGTACGACTATTCTCTAGTCTATAAACACGCATAAATTTATGACGTAATTCTTTTAAATTGCTAAAATCAAACTATATTTAAAACAGAGATAATATATGAAACTAGCTTTATTTGATCTTGATAACACGCTTCTGGCTGGTGATAGTGATCATGCTTGGGGAGACTGGTTATGTAAATGGGGCATTCTCGATAAAGCGCATTACAAAGCAAAAAATGATGAGTTTTACGAAAGATACCAAGCGGGCACAATGGATGTTATGGAGTATCTAAATTTCAGCTTGGCTATTTTAGGTAAAGCTTCAGTTAAACAACTTCATGAGTGGCAACTGCAATTTATGCGCGACACAGTTGAACCAATGATCTTAAAAAAAGGTGAGGAGTTATTAGAACAGCACCGTAAAGAAGGCCATAAGCTAGTTATTATTACTGCAACTAATCGCTTTATTACGGAACCAATAGCCAAACGCCTTGGTGTAAATAATTTGATAGCAACCGAATGTGAGATGAAAGATGGCCATTACACAGGCAGACCAACAGGTGTGCCTTGTTATCAAGAAGGTAAAGTAACGCGACTGAAAGACTGGCTTAAACAAAATAATGCAGACCTTGAAGGTAGCTATTTTTATAGTGACTCGAAGAATGATCTACCTTTGCTATCACTGGTGGAAAATCCTGTCGCTGTAGACCCAGATGAAGACTTAAAAAAACATGCTCAAACACAAGGTTGGCCTATTATTTCTTTAAGAAACTAGGACAATTACTATTTTGTAATATTCAATAACTTGTTTATTCGCTTTTAAGTAGGAAGAAGATATGACAACAACTTATAAAGTTTCTGTTTTAGTGGGTAGTTTACGTAAGGGTTCTTATAATAGAAAGCTAGCGGAAGCAATGATTAAAATGGCTCCGCCCACGTTATCTTTAGAGATTGTTGAAATTGGTGAATTGCCCTTCTATAACGAAGATATAGATAATGAAGCACCTCCCGCTAGTTATACTAGTTTCCGCGAAAAAATTAGAGCCTCTGATGCCATTTTAATCGTAAGCCCAGAATACAATCGCTCTGTGCCTGCTGTATTAAAAAATGCCTTAGATGTAGGTTCTCGCCCTTACGGTAAGAGTGTTTGGAATGAGAAGCCAACCGCTGTTATTACTGCCTCTACAGGTGCTATTGGCGGGTTTGGAGCAAACCATCATATCCGTCAATCCTTAGTATTCTTAAATATGCCATGTATGCAACAGCCTGAAACCTACCTTGGCAATATTGCTGATGCTTTCGATGAGGCAGGCAATTTAAACGAACGTACTCATAACTTTGTGAAAAATATCGTTGAATGTTACGATAAATGGGTCAGACGTTTACTCGACTTACCTCTTTAATATCACTGAAAAGCCCACTAAATGTGGGCTTTTTAATACCATCATCTCTATTAATTACTTTCCTCCAAATTTGCCTTACACCTAGTTAGGCAAAACCAAATACCTTCTATTGTTAATTTCAGTTAAGCTCATTTTCAATATATTGCTAGGCAACTTATTAGAAAATTTATGTTGATACTTATTATTATTTTAATTTTCCTATTAGCAGGAATGATAAAAGGTGTGATTGGCCTAGGCTTACCAACCATAGCCATGGGCTTATTAACCCTATTCTTTTCACCTGTTACTGCTGCAGGACTGCTGATTATTCCTTCTTTAGTAACTAACATCTGGCAATTATGGTTAGGTGAAAATTTTTGGCCACTATTTAAACGGCTATGGCCAATGTTTATGGGTATAGTAATAGGCACTTTATGGAGTATTCTGCCACCCCTTACTTCTTCAAACGCCTGGGTGAGTGCTGCTTTAGGCATAATTCTGTGCCTGTATGGGCTATGGGGCATAGTGGGCAAAAAATTACCAACGGCGATTAAACATGAATACTGGCTTTCCCCTTTAGTAGGCTATATAACAGGTACTATTACAGCAGCCACAGGTGTTTTTGTACTACCTGCTGTTCCCTATTTACAAACATTACATTTGAATAAAAATGAACTGGTACAGGCATTAGGATTATCTTTTACTGCTTCAACTATCGCACTTGCTATACAACTTTTTATACAGGCCGACTTACCCACAATCAATTATGGTTTATCAATTCTAGCTGTAATCCCTGCCCTGATCGGTATGTATTTTGGTCAATTATTACGCAATATTATTAGCGAGCAAGTCTTTCGTCGTTACTTTTTTATTGGATTAATTCTATTAGGAAGCTATATGGTAATAAAAGATTTACTCTAAATTATCAGTTGTTAAACAACCAATAAAATCCCGATAATATTGTGGAAGTTCATTCAAAGAATGAGTACAAATTACTAATTTACGTTTAGCCCAATTGTCTTTTAAGCTAATGATACGGATATTTTTATCAGCTAATCGCTGTGCAGTAATGCGCGGCACAATTGCTATGCCAACACCATTGGCTACTACTTGGTATACTGCATCAAATGAACTCATGCGTACTCGATAATTAAGCCGTTTACCTAACTGTTTAACATAACCTTCAATGTACTGCTGTAAAGCTAAATGCTCCAATAATCCTATAAACTCTTGTTGTACAATATCTTGTAAAGAAACTTCTAACAGCGTTCCTAAACAATGTTGTTGATGCACAATGACAACTAGTTCATCATCACAAAAAGGTAATTGTTGCAAACCATCCAATTGCACAGAATCGGAAACTATTCCCAATGGTAAGGTTTTACTTTTTAAGCCACGCACAATATCAAGGCTTAACTTTTCTTGTAGTGTAAAAGAAATATGAGGGTTATTTTTTAAAAATGTAGCTATTTTACTCGGTAAGTATTCATTTAATGCTGAGGAGTTACAAGCTAATAAAATATGACCATGTAATCCTTTACTATATTGAAAAAGCTCATCACGCATACAATCAACATCTTGTAAAACATTAATCGCATGTTGTAAAAAAACTCTGCCTACCTCAGTAGTAATCACACCTGTTTTAGAACGTACTAATAAAGATGTACCTAACTCATCTTCAATACCTTTAATTCGTTCACTGGCTGATTGTAATGTGATACAAGAATTTGCTGCTCCCCCTGTAATACTACCAGCGTTACACACATTAACAAATAATCGTAAATCAACAAGATCAAATCGCATATCCTATCCATTGCAAGCAGTTATTTAGTTATTTGATAAACAACAAAGGGAACTATAAAGTTCCCTTTGTTAGACTGCATAGGTCGTTACATCTATTACATATTAGCAATAATTGCATCACCAAATTGTGAACAAGAAAGTAACTTAGCACCTTCCATTAAACGTTCAAAGTCATAGGTTACGGTTTTAGCAGCAATCGCACCATCAATACCTTTGATAATTAAATCAGCCGCTTCATACCAACCCATATGACGTAACATCATTTCAGCAGATAGAATTACTGAGCCTGGGTTTACTTTATCTTGACCAGCATATTTTGGAGCAGTACCGTGTGTTGCTTCAAACATAGCGATTGAATCAGAAAGGTTAGCACCTGGCGCAATACCAATACCACCTACTTGAGCTGCTAATGCATCAGATAAGTAGTCACCATTTAAGTTAAGGGTAGCAATTACGTCATACTCAGCAGGACGTAATAAGATTTGCTGTAACATAGCATCAGCAATAGCATCTTTTACAATGATGTTTTTGCCAGTTTTTGGGTTCTTGAATTGCATCCAAGGACCACCATCCAGTAATTCAGCACCAAATTCTTTCTGTGCTACTTCATAACCCCAATCTTTGAAAGCACCTTCTGTGAATTTCATAATATTGCCCTTATGAACAATAGTTAATGATTCACGATCGTTATCAATAGTGTACTGTAATGCTTTACGTACTAAACGCTTAGTACCTTCTTCAGATACTGGTTTAATACCGATACCACAATGCTCAGTGAAACGAATTTTCTTAACACCCATTTCTTTGGTTAAGAATTCAATTACTTTTTTAGCTTCTGGGCTATCTGCTTTCCACTCAACGCCTGCATAGATATCTTCTGAGTTTTCACGGAAGATAACCATATCTACTAAGCCTGGCTCTTTAACTGGACTAGGAACGCCTTTGAACCAACGTACTGGACGTTGACATACATATAAATCTAATTGTTGACGTAAGGCTACGTTTAATGAACGGATACCACCACCTACTGGCGTAGTTAATGGACCTTTAATAGAAACAACATAATCACGCACTGCTGCTAATGTTTCATCAGGCAACCAAGTGTCTTTATCGTATACTTGAGTCGCTTTTTCACCCGCGTAGACTTCCATCCACTCAATTTTACGCTTGCTACCATAAGCTTTTTCAATAGCAGCATCTACCACTTTGATCATTACTGGGCTGATATCAACACCAATACCATCACCTTCAATAAAAGGGATAATCGGATTATCAGGAACATTGAGAGAAAAATCTTGATTTACCGTAATTTTTTGACCATTTGCCGGAACTTTAATTTTAGTCATTACAAAACTCCATCGTTTTATTATGTTTTAACAATATGCTATAAGAAGAGACAATTCTTTTACTAAATAATTCTACTTATATAAAAATAGCTCTCAATGCCCAAAATAGGCGACTATTTTTGTAGTTTTTCACCTATAATCTTACACACTTTAAGGTTTAAACTGTAGTAAATTACCAATTATACCACTTAAATAGAAATGAGGAAATTATGCGCTTTCTACCCCATGTTACTGTTGCTACTATTGTTGAAGATAAAGGGCGCTTTTTAATGGTAGAAGAAATCAAAAATAATCGCAAAGTTTTAAATCAACCCGCAGGACACCTTGAAAGAAACGAAACATTATTAGCAGCAGCATTGCGCGAAACATTAGAAGAAACCGCATGGGATGTAGAGTTAACAGGCGTTATTGGTGTTTACTTATTCACAGGGGATAACGGTATTAGCTATCAACGAATATGTTTTGCGGCCAATCCTCTTAAACACTATCCCGACCAACCTTTAGACGATGGCATCGTGGGCACGGTTTGGTTAACCCGTGATGAATTAATGGCACAGCGCGATCATTGGCGTAATCCGATGATCTTAAATTGTATAGATGATTACTTAGCAGGACATATTTATCCATTAAGCGTTATTCGTGTCTGATTTTCTGTTAAAATAAATCCCTTTAATCGATTATCTAAATTATTTATGAAGTTTGATCCAACTAATACACGTGTTATCGTCGGCATGTCTGGCGGTGTAGATTCATCTGTTTCAGCACTCCTTCTTCAACAACAAGGTTTCCAAGTGGAAGGCTTATTTATGAAGAATTGGGAAGAAGATGATGGTACAGAATATTGTACAGCTAAAGAAGATTTAGCTGATGCACAGGCTGTGTGTGATAAATTAGGGATTAAACTGCATACCGCTAACTTTGCAGCTGAATATTGGGATAATGTTTTTGAGCATTTTCTAGAAGAATATAAAGCAGGACGTACTCCCAACCCAGATATTCTTTGTAACAGAGAAATTAAATTTAAAGCATTTTTAGATTATGCCTTAATGCTAGGTGCTGATCTTATTGCCACTGGTCATTACGTCCGTCGCCATGATGAAAATGGTCAAACCTTATTATTAAAAGGATTAGACCCCAATAAAGATCAAAGCTACTTTTTACATGCAGTAGCAGGTGAACAATTAGCCAGAAGCCTATTCCCCGTAGGCGAATTAGAAAAACCTGCTGTTCGCGCTATTGCTGAGCAATATGATCTAATTACAGCCCGCAAAAAAGACTCCACAGGTATTTGCTTTATTGGTGAACGTCGCTTTAGTGATTTTCTAAAACAATACTTACCTGCCCAACCTGGCAATATTGAAACCACCACAGGCGAGGTAATAGGTAAGCACCATGGTTTAATGTATCACACCATTGGTCAACGCCAAGGGTTAGGTATTGGTGGTTTAAAAAATGCCTCTGAAGATCCTTGGTATGTGATGGCAAAAGACTTACAACGTAATGTCCTGATCGTTGGCCAAGGTAATGATAACCCTTGCCTATTTGCTAATGGCTTAACTTGCAAAGAAATTTATTGGGTAAACCCCATTGATTTAAGCCAGCCATTAGCCCTTACAGCTAAAGTCAGGTATCGCCAAGCAGATCAAGCTTGTACACTAGCCAAAACAGAACATGGTTACCATATTAGCTTTGCTCAACCACAACGCGCTGTTACACCTGGCCAATCCGTTGTGTTTTATCAAAATGAAATTTGCTTAGGTGGTGGCGTGATAGAAACTGTTGAGCCAGACCCTCTCATATTAATTAAAGAACGACATTATGACTAAACAACAAGAACAATTAATCGCGTTAGGCGCAATATTTACTGCTGCCTTACAAGTAGATAAATTAGCAAGAACAGGGCTAGTTGATGAGCCTGTTGTGAAATGCTTAATTAATAGTTTATTGGTCATAAATCCACAAACTACTATAGATGTCTATGGTGGTGATGATACTGAGCTAGTTGATGGCTATCGTTTTTTATGTAAATTTTTAGAACGTAATGCAGGTATTTCGCGAGAAACATTACGCTATGGTTTATCACTGATTTTATTAGAGCGTAAACTTAGTAGCAATAATGCAATGCTTAATACCATTAGCACGCGCTTAGAGCAAATTCGCAGCAAAGTAGAACACTTTGGTATTTTGCATGATAATGTAACAGCCGCCTGTGGTGCTTTGTATGAAGAAACTATCAGTACCTTTAACCATCGTATTCAAGTGATGGGCGATGTAAGATATTTACAACAACCGAATGCTGCTGCACAAATCAGGACTTTATTATTAGCGGGTATTCGTTCTGCCATGTTATGGCATCAACTAGGTGGTAGACGTTGGCATTTATTGTTGAAAAGAAAAAAATTACTAGCCGATTTATTACAACGTTTGCAGTATTAATTAACAACCTATCTTATTATTATTGTTCCCCATAAAAATAAAGGTAAGTTTTAACTTACCTTTATTTCACTGTGACAAAGATTATTTTTTATCTTTGTTAGTATTGCTACTTCCAGGTTGTTTGTGACCTTGATCCTTTGATTTATCATCTCTTTTAATGCTAGTGTCACTAGCTGGTTTTTTAGATTTGTCGTCATGTTTAATATCTTTGTTCATTTTTATTCTCCTATAGAATTACTGAACATTGTTAGGTAAGTTATCTTACCTGTGTTTAGACTATGCCTAAATTTTTGGGCTAACCATCAGGCTTTAGTAGATAAATATTAAATCATTCATAAGGTTATTAAGACTAAAGGTATATACTCTTAAGCAATTTTACTGTCTGAAATGTAAGTACATATTATTTCCTTAATTGGAGGCGTTTTAATAACCTTGCAAGGTTCGCTCGATTAACCCCTAATTCACGTGCCGTTGCTGACAGATTATTTTGATGTACCTGCAACCGCTCACTAATATAATTACGTAAAAAGTCATCTTGAATAGACCTTAAATCTTTTCCTTTAGCTTGTGAATGAAGGTTTACAGGTGTTTCCTCTAACTTATCTTGGTCATTATCTAGCAACTGCAAGTCTTGTTTTGATAATGAGAGAATGGTTTGTTTATTGGCAACAGATCGACTTAATAAGCGTAATGCAGCACGGGCAATAACATGTTCTAACTCGCGCACATTACCAGGCCAAGAATAGGCTAATAATGCCGCTTGTGCTAGCGGTTCCAAACGTAATGCACGCAGTCCTAACCGAGAACGATTTTGCTCTAAAAAATAACCTGCTAATAATAAAATATCATTACCACGTGCACGTAATGACGGAATATGCATAGGGTATACACTTAACCGATGATACAAATCTGCACGAAATCGTCCCTCTTTAACTTCATTGGTTAAGTCACGATTAGTAGCCGCCAATATACGCACATTTACATGTAACTCTTTATCAGCGCCTACCCTTTGTAATTGACCATTTTGTAATACTCTTAATAATTTTGCTTGTGCTGCTAAAGGTAACTCACCTACTTCATCTAAAAATAAAGTACCATTATTGGCCTGCTCAAATTTACCTGCTCGATCGCTAATAGCACCCGAAAAAGCTCCTTTCACATGGCCAAATAACTCACTTTCTATCAAATTTTCTGGTAATGCGGCACAGTTAACAGCAACTAGTGGTTGGCGGTTTCTAGCAGAGGCCTGATGAATACCATAAGCCACTAACTCTTTACCCACTCCCGTTTCACCCGTAATTAAAACGGTTAGATCACTATTAGCCACTAACTCTATTTCTTTCTTCAATTTTAAGAAAGGTTCACTTTCCCCTATCCATTTATGAATAGGCTGAGTAATGGCTAAACGAAAGGATTCAGCTCGCTCTTGTTCTAATTTAGCTTGTGATCTTAACTGCTCTATACGTTCACCTACATTCACTGTCGCTACAGTTAGGCTAGCGATTAATTGCAGTAAATTAAAATCTACCTTATCAAAGCTATTTCGTTCTAATGCATCTAAGGTTAATAACCCCCATAACTTGCCATGGCAGAACAATACACATCCCATACAGTCATGCACTTCTAATTGTTGACTGGTTACGCCATCAATTAGACCATCATAGGGATCAGGCAATGGACTATTTGCAGGAAAGCGCATTGGTTCTGGGCAATCCAGTAATATTTTAAAACGAGGATGATCATCGATAACAAAACGACGCCCTAATGTATCTTTACTGAGTCCATTAACGGCTAAAGGAACAAGATAGTCACCTTCCAACCGTAACAATGCTACAGCATCGCAAGAGACAAGCCGTCGTATTGCCATTAATAAGCGTTGATAACGCTCTGCGCTAGGTAACTCTAATGCTAAGTCATCTACTAAGTTGGTAATACTATTAAGCCAAGATAATGTAGTCATAATTATTCTTTGTAGTTAAATAAACTTATTCTTATAGTATCATAATGACATATGCCAAATACATGTTATTGATAAATAATATATTCCAATATGGCATGTATCTTGATAATAGATAACTCCATAGTAATTAAAGTAATAAATGGAGATATTTGATGTTAACCAATGCACAGCGCAATATTATTAAAGCCACTGTTCCTTTATTAGAAACAGGAGGTGAAGCACTCACCAAACATTTTTATACTATTATGCTGAACGAATATACCGATGTAAGACCTCTTTTCAATAAAACCAATCAACTAACAGGCGATCAACCACGCGCTTTAGCGCATAGTATTCTTATGTATGCTAAGCATATTGATAATCTTCAACAATTAGGCGATTTGGTTGCAATAATTACCAATAAACACGCTGCACTACAGGTATTACCTGAACAATATGCAATTGTGGGTAGTTGTATATTACGCGCCATTGGTGAAGTACTAGGTGCAGAAGTAGCGACTTATGAAGTGATTGAAGCATGGCGAGTAGCTTATGGACAATTAGCGGATGTATTGATTAAGGTAGAGGAAGAGCTTTATCAACAACAAGAAGATGTTACAGGCGGTTGGCGTGGGGAACGTTTATTTAGAGTCGCTAAAAAAGTGCCTGAAAGCAGCGAGATTGTTTCTTTTTATCTTGAACCTAAAGATGGCAAAGCTATTATTGCTCACAAGGCAGGGCAATATTTGGGGTTACGTTTTGTACTATTAGAAGGTGAGCAACGGCGTAACTATTCTATTTCTGAAGCCGCCAATGGCAAATATTATAGAATCAGTGTTAAACGCGAACCACAGGGTGTTATTTCTAATCATTTACACGACAATGTCAAAGAAGGCGATATTATTCGTGTTTACCCGCCCTTTGGTGAATTCACCTTACAAGACAGTGATAAACCACTGCTATTAATTTCTGGTGGGGTTGGTATTACTCCTATATTATCCATGTTACAAACAGCATTAACCAGTCAACGGCCTATTTATTTTATTCACGCTGCTCGTAATGCTGAAGTTGATGGCTTTAGAAATTGGATTAAGCAACAACAGAAAACCCATAGTAATCTGCATTGTTTTTATTGTTATGAACAAGATCCTCATCAACTTGCTGACGCAGAAGGTATGATAGATCATACATTATTGGCAAAGTGGTTACCCGCAGATAAAGACTGTGATGCCTATTTGTTAGGGCCTAAACCTTTTATGGCTACGATTAAAAAAGCCTTAAAAGAATTAGGTGTCCCTGAAACACAAACCCATTTTGAATTCTTTGGACCAGCGAGCGAATTAGCTTAATGTTCATTATCCCTTATAGATAACCATAATCTATAAGGGATATATGTTTTATAAAATACTCAATGGATACTGAACGATTAACCGTAGTTCATCCAGATTATCACGGCCATATGCATTATGTTTACCATTAACAGAATAATCCGTACCACCACCAAAGTTAGATCGATATTGAGCATGCTGTAAAACAAAACTCAACTCCTTTGCCTTACCCTCTTGTATGGTATACCCTAGTTGAATATTTCGCTCCCAAGACTTACCCTTACGACGATAATCTTTATTTTCAGCAGTGGCCTTGCTACCCTTAACATAAGCGGCTACAAAGGTTAAACCAGGCACACCATAATCAGCAAAATCTAAATCGTAGCGAACTTGCCACGAACGTTGATTTTCAAAGTTAAAGTCACTGTACTGCATTGAATTCGCTACTGCTATTGCAGCACCACCCTCAATATCATAAGGGAAAGAGGTACGACCTAAACCACCTGTTCCCGAATTACGTTGGTAAGCGACTGTAAAGGTATGTGCCTGATAACTATAAGCAGCAGCGATACTCCATAAATCTGAATTAATTCGTCGGTTATCGCCATTTGCTCTTAATTCATCAGCATAACCTTTACCAACGCTTTTGGTTTTATACCAATTAAAGTCTAAATCAATGTCACTATCTTCATTGAACTCATAGTTGTAATTTAAATTAGCGTAGTACTTTTTCCAGAAATCTTTGTTTTTGGAAGCATATAATTTGCCTGAAAAACTATCATTAAACTGATATTCAGCGCCTGCAAAGTAAACTCGTTTTAATGTTTTGCCATTATCAAAAAAAGCACTGTCTTGTCTGATAGAATCCTGATGGGAGTATTCTTGGCCACGTAACGCGGTGAAATAACCTGCATTAATAACTAAATTATCAATCTCTTGACTACGCAGTAAAAATCCAGTGGCATCTTCAGGTAATAATTTATCTTCAATGGGTTGTGTTGCAAACACAGGCGTATCAACCATCATTTGGCCGTATTTAAGTTCTGTTTTTGAAATACGAAGTTTTAAGGCTGGTGCTAATTTAGAAATATTATCTTGTGGGCGTCCTGATCTGCCATCGGCAGGGAATAGATTGTTGACATCATCACTACTGCGCCCCCTACCGCCATCCAATTTATAGGCTGTCATTGTCATTACATCAATACCAAAACCAACCGTTCCCTCTGTAAAACCTGATTGATAAATGCCAATTAACGCTGTACCAAAATCCTCTGCTTGACCATGATCTTTATCGCTTTTTGCATAACCTCCCAAGCTATAGAAACCTCCTTTGCGAGCATTACTACTCATATACATGGTTCGGCTAATTACTTCTAAACGACTGTCGTCAATAAAACCCTTTGACGTTTGTTGACTTACAATATCATCGGCAATAGACCAATTGGATAAACCTATAATCCCTATTGCTACCAATACACCCCTGTTACGTAG
This sequence comes from Entomomonas asaccharolytica, assembly GCF_016653615.1. NCBI lineage: Bacteria > Pseudomonadati > Pseudomonadota > Gammaproteobacteria > Pseudomonadales > Pseudomonadaceae > Entomomonas > Entomomonas asaccharolytica. The sequence continues at coordinate 2,418,257 of NZ_CP067393.1, forward strand.
CTGCATATCACTCTCCTAAATTAAACGACAGTAATTTATAACATCACTTATTAATTTGTAGCCCATAGTAAACCGTTATAATCGATAATGATAATTATTATTAATTAATGGATCGCTTGTTTAAGATATAAAAATTCTATTACTCAATCTCAACTAACTTGTATGAGTACCACAAATAAGTAAGGGTAGCCTTAGCTACCCTTATTTAGAAGATTACAGATAAAATCTATTATGCATCATGCTTTTTTAAGATAACGTAAATTTCATCTTTTAACTTTAATTTTTCTTTCTTTAATGTTTCAACTTCTGAATCTGCAGCAAAGCTAGCTTCTAAGTTTTTAATTTTATGGTCTAAATCATTATGCTTTTCAAATAATTTAGAGAAATGAGCGTCTTCAGTTTTTAATTTAGATATTAGATCACGATATTCTGGAAACATAATAAATTTTCCCTATTACAATAGTTTATTAAACGGTAAAAATATACCCTACTCTCTTTTAAGAAATTTATTAGTGACTTATCAATAATATAAAGCTATCTTCAACTATTATTTAAGCACTAACAAATAACTAAAACCTTTAATGGCAGTTTTGGCTGCTTATTATTTACGACGTTTGCTACCACCAGATATACTTCCTAATATACCACGAATAATACGATTGGTCAGTTGTGTTGTGACACGTTTCGATGCTTTTTGCACAACACCATCATACTGACCACCTCTAGGCCCAGTGCGACCAAATAAAAATTCTTTAACACTTTGCATAAAACCACCAGATTCATTGTTATCTGATGTAGCCTTGCCATTACTACCTTTACTCACTGCTGGTTTTGTCCCTTTGTTACTACTTAGCAACTCATAAGCAGACTCACGGTCTATAGCCTCTTCATATTTACCAAACAGTGCAGAACTATTCAATAAACTATTACGCTCTTCTTTTGTTAAGATACCCATGCGTGAGCAAGGGGCTATCACTGTTGCTCTTTCCACAATAGTTGGTGTACCTTTCGTATCTAAAAAAGACACTAATGCTTCACCTACACCTAACTCAGTAATTACTTGTTCAGCATTAAAAGCAGGGTTAGTACGCATGGTTTGCGCAGCCGCTTTAACGGCTTTTTGATCGCGTGGCGAAAAAGCTCGTAAGGCATGCTGTACACGATTACCTAATTGCCCCAAAATACGATCAGGAATATCCAACGGGTTTTGCGTTACAAAAAAGATACCAACCCCTTTGGAGCGAATTAATCTCACCACTTGTTCAATTTTTTCTAATAGTGCGTTATTTGCATTAGTAAATAATAAATGGGCTTCATCAAAAAAGAAAACTAACTTAGGTTTTTCTAAATCGCCTACTTCGGGCAATGTTTCATATAGCTCTGAGAGGAGCCATAATAAAAAGGTTGAATAGAGTGTTGGTGAGTTATAGAGTTTTTCTGCGGCTAATATATTAACGAAGCCATCGCCTTGTTCATTAGTACGCATTAAATCATTAACATCTAACATTGGCTCACCAAAAAATTGGTTGCCGCCTTGTTCTTCTAGGGTTAATAAACCACGTTGAATAGCTCCAATAGACGCTGTACTCACATTACCATAGGTTGTTTTAATTTCATCAGCATGTTCACCTACATACTGCACCATCGATCTTAAATCTTTTAAATCAAGCAATAGCAGGCCATTATCATCGGCTACTTTAAAGACTATTTGTAATACACCTGCTTGTACATCGCTTAAGCTTAACAGACGACTAATTAATAAAGGGCCTAAATCAGAAATAGTAGCGCGAATAGGATGCCCTTGCTCGGCATAGACATCCCAAAACACAATAGGTGACGCTTTTGCCTGCCAATCTTCGACTTGCAGCGCTGTTAGCCGTTGTTGTAACTTTTCTGATAATACGCCTTGCGCACCAATACCAGATAAATCTCCCTTTACATCTGCCATAAAAACTGGCACTCCTATGGCTGAAAAAGATTCAGCAATTTTTTGTAAAGTTACTGTTTTACCTGTACCTGTGGCTCCAGTAATTAAGCCATGACGATTAGCCATATTAGGTAAAATAGCCAAAGGCTCTAAATTAGCAGTTTTGGCGATAATCAGTGGCGCTACCATAAAAGTTTCCCAAAAAAATAGAGAATAATATTCTACTAAAAAACATAATCTATTGATATTACCGAAATTGCCGATTTAATAATGTGCTCAACACCACTAAATAGTAAGGATTAGCTGGCAGTTAGTTTAGAAAAACATTAACTTTTATCGCTTATATTATTCTTTACTCAATTACTCTATTGAATACTTGTTAGGCCATTGCTAACTATCTAAATTAGTTAGTGTTTTATTAAAAGCTATGACAATTTAAAAACCATCTTTTAAAAATAATCTCTAAAATTTTGATCTCTGTGACTTGTTGAGTAACAAATTGTTAAGTATGCTTCGCATACTAATTATTTTCATAAATCAAATTATCACTCAAGTAGAATTCAAATTATGTCTAATTTAAAAACGTTATCACTTGAATACCATAGTCAACCCCGCCCAGGAAAACTCTCTGTCGAAATCACCAAGCCAACAGCAACCGCTAAAGACCTCGCCTTAGCCTATAGCCCAGGAGTGGCTGAACCTGTTCGTGAAATCGCCAGAGACTCAGAACTAGCCTATAGCTATACAGGCAAAGGTAACCTTGTAGCTGTAATTTCTAATGGTACCGCTATTTTAGGTCTTGGTGATCTAGGCGCTCTAGCTTCTAAACCAGTGATGGAAGGAAAAGGCGTATTATTTAAACGTTTTGCTGGTATTGATGTATTTGATATTGAAGTTGATACAAAAGACCCACAGGCATTTATTAATACCGTAAAAAATATTGCTGGTACTTTTGGTGGTATTAACTTAGAAGATATTAAAGCGCCTGAATGTTTCGAAATTGAGCAAAAACTGATCGAGCTTTGTGATATTCCTGTATTCCATGACGATCAACATGGCACAGCGATTGTAACCGCAGCTGGTATGCTAAATGCTTTAGAAATTGCTGGCAAAAAAATTGAAGAAGCGAAGATTGTGTGTTTAGGTGCAGGGGCAGCTGCTACTTCTTGCATGAAATTATTAGTGAGTGTTGGCGCTAAAATAGAAAATATCTACATGGTTGACCGTAAAGGTATTATCCATGCAGAACGTACTGATCTCAATCCTTACAAAGCACAATTTGCTAATAAAACTGATAAGCGTACATTAGAAGATGCCTTAACAGGTGCGGATGTGTTTGTCGGTTTATCTGGTCCTAACTTATTATCGGCAGAGGGCTTAAAACTAATGGCAGCAGATCCTATTGTATTTGCTTGTTCTAATCCTGACCCTGAAATTAGCCCAGAGCTTGCTCACGCTACTCGCCCTGATGTTATTATGGCGACAGGTCGTTCAGACTACCCTAACCAAGTGAATAATGTTTTAGGTTTCCCATTTATCTTCCGTGGTGCATTAGATGTACGTGCTACTGCGATCAATGAAGAAATGAAAATAGCCGCTGCTTATGCATTAAGAGATCTGGCTAAACATGATGTTCCTAAAGAAGTGTGTGATGCTTATGGTGCGGACTGTTTTAACTTTGGCCGTGAGTACATCATTCCTAAACCCAATGATCCACGCTTATTAACTGTTGTATCAGATGCGGTAGCTAAAGCTGCAATAGATTCAGGGGTGGCAACATTACCTTACCCTAACAACTATCCATTACAATCAGTGGAAGATGTATTTACCAAGTAATCTTTGCAATCAAAAAAGGGTAGTTTAACTACCCTTTTTTATTTTATAAAATAAATAGTAGCGACTGCTGTTACTGCTTAGCTACTATAAGCTAATCACTCAACGCCATCCCTTAATACGATTGATTATTTATTGCTGATATACCATTAACCACACAATTGGGTAATTGTTTTCGTAGTTCTGTTATCTGTGTCTGTTTGCCACTGATCGTTAAATACTTCAAATATTTTAATTTTGATAACTGTTTAAACACTTTAGGATTATCTAATAATTCCATGTCTAGCAATTGCAAAAAAACTATCTGGCTACTGGCTAACAAAAAACTTAAATCTGTTAATTGCTGATTACCTGATAAATCTAACCACACTAATTTTTTTAGTTTTTTAATAAAGCTAAAATCAGTTAATTGCGGACATTGATTAACAGCTAAATACATCAATCCTTTTGCTTGCTCTATTTGCTGTAGATGCTGTAACTGTGCTAAGTAACTTAGCTCTAATGCTTCCAGTTGCTTACCTGCTGGAATTATTACGGTTGTTATCGTATCAGAAGTACTTATCACTAATTTAGTAAGTGCTTTTGTTAAAACAGTAAAATCTAAACATTGGCTGCTGTCTTTATACAGATAGAGGCCATGATAAAAATCCTCTAAACCATTTTGCTTAATATATTCTTCAAAATGATCTTGAAATAGATTATATGCTGGCCCATCTTTAATATAACGGTGCTTTAATAAAGTAATAAAGGCTAATAATTCTTTTTTAGAAAGTGCCTCAAAAAATAAAGGCTTTATATCAGCTAATAATTCAATATGGGGAACATCTTGTAACCACTGCCCTACATCCGCATAGCCAAAACCTGCTGGTGCTGTTTGCAGTTTATTTTGTAGAAAGGCTAAATCCACCATATTGACAGTTATTAACTAAACCTTTTCATCATCATAGCCGTAGAACTTAACACCTAATTTAATAACTTCACGGCCTTTTTGACGACGCCAACGGTTTGTATCACGCAGTGAATAAATACATCCACAATACTCTTGTTGGTAAAATTCTTCGCGCTTGCTAATTTCAATCATGCGTTGCGAGCCGCCCTTTTTCCGCCAATTATAATCCCAATACACAATATCAGGGTATTTAGCTGCTGCTCTTACACCACAATCATTAATCTGTTGCATATTTTTCCAGCGTGAAATCCCTAATGAGCTACTAATTACATGAAAACCATGTTCATGGGCATATAATGCGGTACGTTCAAAACGCATATCAAAACACATGGTACAGCGTATGCCACGCTCTGGTTCATCTTCCATTCCTTTGGCACGCTCAAACCAATTATCCGTATCATAATCCGCATCCACAAAAGGAATATTATGTTTTTCTGCAAAACGAATATTCTCTTCTTTACGAATTAAATATTCTTTTTCAGGATGAATATTAGGATTATAGAAAAACACGGTATAGTCGATACCAGAAGCCTGTAATGCTTCCATTACCTCACCCGAACAAGGCGCACAGCAAGAATGGAGTAATAACTTATCTTGCTCATTAGGTAACACTAGTTTTTCACGGATAACAGCTGTACTCATTTATTAATACCAAACAACAACAAAATTAAAATTATATCACTATCCCCAAGTCAGCTATAGTTATTGTTATACAATTTTAGACAAGGCGAATGACTGAAAACACTACAATTAATCTACTAATTCTAAAGTGCCTTGCATTAATCCTATATGCTCTGGATAGCTACAAAAAAAGCTATATTGTTGTCCCTGCTGTAATTGGCTTACTCCAAAAGTGATGGTTGTACGTTGTCCACCACCAATTAGTTTTGTATGAGCAATAATACGCGGATCATTATTAATATAATCCGTTTCTTTTTCAAGAATAACTGCTTGGGCTACTTGCTCTTTATCTTGGGCTTTGGTTAACACCCAATTATGCCCCATCACACCTTTATCTAAATGGCCATCATGGATAAGATTGATAGTAAAGCTTTGACAGCTTTGACTGACTTTAATATGGTCTGTATCCCATTCAATTCGATCATTACTATGAATGGTTATGCTACAGCTAGGAGAAGCTATTACATGACTAATAGCTCCTAGCAACATAACTAAGCCAACAATGACTGGCTTAATATACCCCGTTGTCATACTAATTTTTAACTTGGCTTAACAGATACTCTGTTAACAAGGGTACAGGGCGACCTGTTGCGCCTTTTTCTTTACCACCACTTACCCATGCGGTACCTGCCACATCTAAATGGGCCCAAGGATATTTGCTAGCAAAACGAGAAAGGAAACAACCTGCAGTAATAGTACCTGCTTTAGGCCCTCCGATATTCGCCATATCTGCAAATGGGCTATCTAATTGTTGCTGATACTCATCAAATAACGGCAATTGCCAAGCTCTATCATCTACTTGTTTACCTGCTTCAAGTAAATCGTTGATTAACTCCTCATCATTACCCAATAAACCACTGACTTGCGTACCTAAAGCAACAATACAAGCCCCTGTTAGGGTAGCAATATCAATCACTACTTTTGGTTTATAACGTTCTGCATAAGTTAATGTGTCGCAAAGCACTAAACGACCTTCAGCATCTGTATTTAGGATCTCTACTGTTTGTCCATTCATGGTTTTTACAATATCGCCTGGACGAGTAGCATGGCCACTTGGCATATTTTCAGCACAAGCCATTAACCCCACCACATTAATTGGTAATTGCAATTCAATTAATGCTTTAAATACACCTAATACCGAAGCAGCACCACACATATCATATTTCATTTCGTCCATGCCAAGCGCAGGTTTCAGGCTAATACCACCCGTATCAAAGGTAATGCCTTTACCCACTAATACAATGGGTTGCTCAGATTTTTTCTTAGCCCCATTATATTGTAAAGCAATCAATCTTGGTGGTTGTTCACTGCCTTGTGCTACCGCCAAAAAAGCGCCCATTTTCAGGGTTTTCATTTTCTTTTCATCAAGCACTTCTATCGTCACACGCTTATCTAATTTAGCCAATGCTTCTGCTTGTTTTGCAAAATAGCTAGGATGGCAAATATTAGCAGGGGTATTACCTAAATCACGGGTTAAAGCCATACCCGCAGCAATCGCTTGCGACTCAATAATTGCTTGCTCAACCAATCGGCTGTTTACTTTGTCAGTACATAAGGTAACGGTTGAGAACTTATAAGGTTCTGCTTTCTTACTTTTATATTCATCAAAACAATAACTACTTGTTTCTAAAGTTTCTACCAATAAGCGCGTTTTACTGTAAAGATCTCGACCTTTAACATCTACATCATCTACTACAAATAGCGCATCTGTACCACCTAATTGCTTTAAGGTATTAAAACAAGTTATAGTCCATTTACGGTATTGGGCATCAGATAAAGGTTGCTCACCCACACCTACTAGTAATACGCGATTAGCCTTTAGTTGCTGATTAGTTTGCAATATAAATGTTTGTACCAAGTTGCTCTGAAAATCACCCCATTTAATAATATTTTTAATCGCACCTTGGGTTAATGTATCCACTATTTCGGCTGTCGCACTCAGTTTGCCGCCCTTACCAACAGCTACCACCCACGTTGAAATTTTAAGCGCTTCTGGGCGATTATTCTTAACATTAAATTGCATGTTTATCCTCTAATTCATTCACTTATTTCAATAACTAAAATGACTGGTAATCTCTTTTAACTCGTTACCTTCAAACTTCAATACATAATAAAGGCTATTAGAAACAATATAAACCCATTCCTCAATAGGTACATCCTCAAAATAATTTCCCCAGCCTTTAGTAATTCTGCGTCCCCATCCTAGGAAACTCTTGCTGTAAGGCTCACCACAACGATTAATAACATCCATTTGACTATTACCTGTGCCTACTAAACCCCCACTGCAACGCCAAGTACTAGCAGCAAATGCACTAGGGGTAAGAACACTAATAAATAAAATTAATGCTATTAATTGTCTCATAAATTTTTCATATTAGGATGTAATATTTGTTTAATAATTATAATCACCAAAATTAGTATTGAACTGCAAAATAAGTGCGTTCTATCTGCGTTAACAAAAGTTTATAACAAACAATAACTAGCCGTTATTATAAGGCCACTCAATTGGTTGGAAAATAAGACTCTATGCTAACTAATTTACCACCTTCAAAACGTAATAAACTATAAGCAGTTGCAGAGCCTGTAGTTTGATTATATATCCATTCTTCTATAGGCACATTACCTTCGCTACTTCCATCTCCAGTGAATCCTACAAATAGTTGTGTATCAGGTATGCCACATTTTCTTTCAACTTCAAATACACGTTCGCCTACTGAAACTACTTTTGTACCACAACGCATGGTTTTAAACTGAGCTTGAGCAGAAAAAACACTCATCATCAGAACCAATAATAGATATTTGTTTTTCATATAATTACTCTCTGCCAACAAGGATTAATATTAATTATTCTTTATATATAAACTTTATACGCTTTTATAATAAAACAACTGTTTATAAAATTCATTGTTATTATTGGTATATTGCCTGATATTTCACAAAACATTGATGTTTAGATAAGCTATTCTAAAATTATTTTTTGACGCATCATCTTTTTTGGTAGTTAAAGAATAAGAAAAGCAAGAGCCAGTCGATAAGCCGGGTTCTGTCGCGAACAGTCATTCATCTACGATGGCCATCACTGGACATCTTTAGCAACCTACCCGAATCCAACGCGGGCCACGCTTAGGATTCCTATTTGGTCTTGCTCCAAGTGGGGTTTACCTAGCCACAAACTGTTACCAGTTGTGCGGTGCGCTCTTACCACACCTTTTCACCCTTACCGTTAGCATATGCTACTTAGGCGGTTATTTTCTGCGGCACTTTCCGTAGGCTTTCACCTCCCAGGCGTTACCTGGCACTTTGCCCTATGGAGCCCGGACTTTCCTCCCCTTTTTATAAACATGTTATAAAAAGCAGCGACTGTTTGACCGGCTCTTGCTGGAAGTAAGCATACCCTTTTAAATACTGAGAAACAAGCTAAAAACTTTTTTCCTTTAGTGAGTATAGTTTAAAGTTTTTCTATTAGAGTCACGCATTAAAAAATATAATGATAAAACCAGTAATTACATTAACTACAATCATGACTATATACTGATTACTGTTTATTATTGTTATTAGTTAGTTGCAAGGCATATTGATACAGTTTATTTTTACGCTCTCCTGTAATTTCAGCCGCTAAAGCTGCAGCTTGCTTAACAGGTAAGTCAACTAATAAGATTTTTAAAACTCGCTCAGTTTGTTGATTAATCTCTGCTTGTTCTGGGGCTTTCCAACCTTCAATGAGTAGTACACATTCACCACGCTGCTGATTACTATCCGCTTCTACCCATTGCACTAATTCAGCTAATGGAGCATTTTTAATGGTCTCAAAGGTTTTTGTTAATTCTCTGGCTAATACAGCTTGACGATTTGCGCCAAAAATAGTCGCTAAATCTTGTAAACTTTCTAATAAACGATGGGGAGCTTCATAAAAGATAATGGTTCTTTGTTCTTCTTTCAATGCTTCTAGGGTTGCTTTTCTCGTTGATGATTTAGCTGGTAAAAAACCTTCAAAACTAAAACGATCAGAAGGTAGACCTGCTACTGATAAGGCAGCGATTACTGCACATGCCCCTGGAATAGGGACTACTTTGATCCCTTGTTGTTGTGCTTGCTTGACTAAATGAAAACCAGGATCAGAAATCAATGGCGTTCCAGCATCGGAAATGAGAGCTATATTTTTTCCTGCCAATAATAACTGCACAAAATAGTTTTGTTGTTCTCGCTCATTATGATCGTGACAGGCTTTAAGCGGTGTATTAATGGCAAAATGCTGTAATAGTTTGGTGCTATGGCGGGTATCTTCAGCCGCTACCAAGTCTACTTCACGTAAAATTCGCAAAGCACGATTGGTAATATCTTCCAAATTACCAATTGGTGTTGCCACTATATAAAGTGTTCCACTAGCAGACTGCTCTATCAAAATAATACCTTTTAAACAAATAAAAGGTTATTTTACTCCACCATAGCCATTTGTATAGGTAAATTATCAGACTTACCCACTCGTGTGATGTAAGTGATGGGATTAACAGCTTGATTATTTTTAACTACTTCAAAATGTACATGTGGTCCTGTCGCCCGACCAGAACTACCTAACTTAGCAACTACTTGCCCTACCTGTACCAGATCACCAGCACTTACTAAGTTTTGTTGGTTATGTGCATAAATAGTTTTGTAACCATCTAAGTGGCTGATTTCTACTACATTACCATAGCCTGTTTTAACGCCAGAAAAGGTAACAACACCTGCTGCTACAGACATAATATCAGCACCACGAGGCCCTGAGAAATCTACTCCTTTATGTCCCTTAGAACGCCCTGTAATTGGATCTATTCTTGTACCAAAACGCGAGGTAATATAACCATTTTTAACAGGATAACCTGCAATATAATTTTCTTGTCGAATGCTACGCTTAACAATTAATTGCTCTAATATTTCTAACTGTTTTTCTCTGGTAGTAATTTTATCTGATAATCTATTGAGCTCTTGCATAAAAGTAGGAGGTGTAAACGCTTCCTTACCGTCGCCTACATTTTCTTCAGAACCACCTAAACCGACACTCTCAGAAAAATCAAACTCATTATCAATACCTGCTAATCCTGTTAAGCGCTCACCCATTGCGTCTAAACGAATCAATCGTGCTTGTATATTGGCTAAATAGGCACTGTAAGCATCTAAACGTGCTTGTGCTTTTTGACGTATATTAGCTATCTCTTCCAAGGGCTCTTTCATTACAGTGGCTATTTGCTCATCTGTAATTACATTCGTCTTTATAGCTTGTTTAGTAAACCAATAGCCCAAACTCGCAGAAACAACACACAACACCACTAAACTTAAAATGATGGTAGATAAATCCGTTGCAAAAGTAATGCGACTACGCTGAGCATTTTGTTCAGAAATGAAGATAAGGCGCATACAAACTTCCTTTAATTAAAACTATTCACTTACATAATCCCTGTATTTTGCTAAAATAATTAAGCCATATTAAATACAGAGTTCATATGTCTTTCCGACCGTTATATGCAAAACATTCTAAATCGCTCTTGATAAAAACCTCTTCACTAAAACAACTCGTGAATAGAGCTTCGTACCTTAGCCGCTTACAAGAATGTTTAAATCTGTACTTATCAACTGCTATAAGAGAAAACTGTGCTATTGCTTCCTTCCAAAATGGAATATTAACTATTTTGGTAAATAATGCGCACTGGGCGACTCGCTTACGCTATCAACAAAATAAGTTAAAACAACAGTTACAAAATCACCATGAGTTTAATGGTATTGATAAAGTTACTATAAAAGTTTCCCCCAGACCCTTAAAAGAGCCAGAAGAAGTACATGGTTTAACCATGTCTTCCAAAACAGCAAAAATTATTGCTGAAACAGCTGAAAATATAAACCATCCAGCACTTCGAGAAGCACTGGAACGTTTATCTAAACATACTACATAGACTTTAGTCTAAAGGGGATTTTAACAGATTATGCAGATGTGGCAAGTTGAATATAAGAAATAGGTGCTTTGTCAACGCCTTCAAAGGTCACCATTTCCCATGCATCGGGTTGGCTGATAAGGGTTCTCAGTAATTTATTATTTAAGGCATGGCCTGATTTAAAACCAATAAACTCACCGACTAAACTGTGGCCTAGTAAATACAAGTCACCGATGGAATCAAGGATTTTATGTTTTACAAATTCATCTTCATAACGAAGACCATCTTCATTCATAACGCCCTCATCACCTACAACGATAGCATTTTCTAAACTACCACCTAATGTTAGGTCTTTGGAACGTAAATACTCAATTTCTCTCATAAAGCCAAAGGTTCTAGCACGGCTAACTTCTTTTACAAAGGTTGTACTTGAAAAATCAATAGTGGCTGATTGAGTATGCTTCTTAAAGGCTGGATGATCAAAATCAATTTCAAAACTGACTTTAAAACCATCAAACGGTAAAAAAGTAGCTTTTTTACCATTATCTTCTACAGATACTTCTTTTTTAATACGTATAAATCTTTTTGGCGCGTCTTGTTCTTCTAAACCAGCAGATTGAATTAAAAATACAAACGGACCAGCACTACCATCCATAATAGGTACTTCTGAACAAGAAAGTTCAATACGAGCATTATCAATACCTAAACCTGCCATAGCAGATAATAAATGCTCAACTGTATCAATACGAACCCCATCTTTCATTAATGTAGTAGAAAGTGTTGTTTCACCTACATTTTCAGCCCTAGCTGGAATTTCAACCATAGGGTCTAAGTCAGCTCTACAAAAGACAATACCTGAATCTACAGGGGCTGGCTTTAAGGTAAGGTATACTTTTTTACCTGAATGAAGACCTACACCTGTAGCGCGAATGGTGTTTTTTAATGTGCGTTGTTTAATCATACAATTCTCGTTCCAGCAAAATGCGAATTGCTATCAATAATAGCAGATTGCCCTTTAACTGAACACCCTTCCCACCCTGAAAAACCATTGATAAAATAAAATAGCGTTATAGGTTTTTACCTATAACGCTATTATTACACTGCTTTACTAAATAAATTAGTCAGCTTGATTTCTTAGGAATGCTGGAATATCTAAATAATCTAAATCGTCTTGTGCTTCTAAATTAGTAGCAGCATTGCCATGAGCACCGCGATTACGCATTACCGTTGGACGATCAAAATCACGATAATTAGTTTCTGATAAACTCTCAGAACGCATAGTGGTAGGCTCAACTGCGTTGACAGTAGGAATGGTATTATCAATTACTTTTACAGGTCTACTCATTTCTTGACCTAAACCAGTAACGACAACAGTTACATTCAACTCATCGCCCATGGTTGGATCGATCGCAGAACCAATTTTTACTGTGGCATGATCAGACACTAAGTCTTCAATGATTTCACCGACATCATTGAATTCACCAATCGTCATATCACTCGCCGTAATATTAACTAATACACCACGTGCACCTTGTAGATTAATATCTTCAAGTAAAGGATTACGAATAGCTGCTTCTGCTGCTTCACGGGCACGATTAGGACCACTAGCACTGCCAGCACCCATCATTGCCATACCCATTTCACTCATTACTTCTTTCACGTCAGCAAAATCGATATTGATTAATCCAGGACGTTGCATAATATCTGAGATACCACGTACAGCACCTGTCAACACATCATCCGCCTTAGCAAAAGCAGATAATAAGCTAACGTCTTTACCTAAGATAGTAATTAATTTTTCATTAGGGATAGTGATTAGAGAGTCAACATGTTCTACCAGCGCATCAATTCCCTGATCCGCTACTTTACTACGTTTACGGCCTTCAAAAATAAAAGGACGGGTTACTACAGCAACGGTTAAGATGCCCATTTCTTTGGCTACTTGAGCAATCACAGGCGCTGCACCAGTACCTGTACCACCACCCATACCCGTAGTAATAAACACCATATTAGCGCCTTGTAAGGCTTCGGCAATACGCTCACGGTCTTCTAAAGCAGCTTGTCTACCTACCTCTGGATTAGTGCCTGCACCCAATCCTTTGGTGATATTAGCACCTAATTGAAGAATTGCACCACCAGTGACGCTTTTTAAGGCTTGTGCATCAGTATTCGCACAAACGAATTCAACACCTTCAATATTGCTACGAATCATGTGGTTCACAGCGTTACCACCGCCACCACCGACACCAATTACTTTAATTACTGCATTAAGCTGGGCTTCTACCATCTCAAACATTGCCTCTCTCCTAAACCGAAACAACATGCCTTGTCGTCTATATCTTGTTATTCTAACGTTAGATAGCACGAATATCTAGTGTTCTGTTGTACTATCTTAGTATAAAAATCAAAGTTTTTTCTGATTAATGTTGATAAATTTAATTTCAATCAACAAATCACTACTCTATAAGCCAAAATAATACTAAAAATTACCTTGCACCCATCTCTTTAAACGACCAAACACTGAACCACTTTCTCTATTACCTTTATTATGCTCAACATTACCACTTTCTGCTTGTTGTTGGGCACCATATATCAATAAACCGACTGCTGTGGCATAAATAGGATTATGAATCACACTTTCTAACCCCTTCACATTGTAAGGGATACCTAATCTCACAGGCATATGGAAAATTTCTTCTGCCAGTTCCACAGCCCCTTCCATTTTGGCTGTTCCACCAGTTACCACAATACCAGCAGGAATCATATCTTCATAACCACTACGGCGTAATTCTTTTTGCACGAATTTAAATAATTCTTCATAACGTGGCTCTACCACTTCTGCTAGTGCTTGTCGTGAAAGCTCACGCGGCGGACGCTCGCCAACGCTAGGGACTTTAATCATCTGCCCAGCCCCTGCTAATTTAGCCAGTGCACAAGCATAACGGATCTTAATTTCTTCTGCGTATTGAGTAGGCGTACGTAAAGCCATTGCAATATCATTGGTAATCTGATCGCCTGCTATAGGAATAACCGAGGTATGACGTATTGCACCCTCTGTATAAACGGCAATATCGGAAGTACCTCCACCCACATCAACTAAGCAAACACCTAATTCTTTTTCATCTTCGGTTAACACAGAATAAGAGGAAGCGAGTTGCTCTAAAATGATATCGTCAACTTCTAAACCACAGCGTCTTACACATTTTTCAATATTTTGTGCTGCATTAACCGCACAGGTTACCACATGAACTTTAGCTTCTAAACGAACACCATACATACCTAAGGGTTCACGTACCCCTTCTTGATTATCAATTACATAATCTTGCGGTAAGGTATGTAGCACTCTTTGGTCGGCTGGAATAGCTACTGCTTTCGCTGAATCTAATACACGTTCAATATCCGCTCTAGTAACTTCACCTTCACGAATAGCTACAATACCATCTGAATTTAAACTGCGAATATGATTACCTGCAATCCCCACATAAGCAGAGTATATTTGGCAACCTGCCATTTGCTGAGCTTCATCAATAGCATACTGAATAGATTGAACCGTAGATTCGATATTCACTACCACCCCTTTCTTTAAACCACGAGAGGGATGTGATCCAATACCTACTACTTCTATTTGACCATCAGGCGAAATTTCACCCACTAACGCTACAACTTTAGAGGTACCAATATCTAAGCCAACGATCATTTTGCTACTTTGTTCTTGCGCCATAAGACTCTCTATTCTCCTCTAGGCACTTCACTCAAAATAATGACAAATACTGCCATTTCTCAAATACCTAAACTACTCATTTTGTATTTAATAAATGGCCTATTATGAATAGTTTTTTATTGTCTTGCTACTATCTTAGTTGCATTATTCGTATCAATTTCTTTACTTGGGTCTTTCCATGCTACCGCTAGACCATTACTGTATCGCATATCAACTCTAGCAATATTATCCATTTTAGCTTTTAAATTAATCTCGTAAGCCTTACTAAAACGTTTGATTTTTTCTGCAACATCTCCGCTACCAAGCACTAACTCAAGACCTGTACTAGTTGTTAATGTCCAACTACCACGCTCTGTTAAAGTTAACGAAGTAATACCAAGCTCCATAGGTCTTAATAATTGGCTAATAATTTGGTATTGCTGCATAACTTGGGCATGTGCATAATCTGGCCCTGCTAATAAAGGTAATGATTGATAAACAGCAATATCCTTAACAACAAAAGGCTCACCCACATTATTTAACAAACTATCTTCACCCCAACGAGCAATAGGTTGACGACCATTTAATTCAATTTTTAATTCATTAGGCCAAACGCGTTCTATTTCTACATGAGAAATCCAAGGCGTGTTTTCTAGCTTATTACGCAAACCCTCTAAATCGACATTTAAAAAGCCTGTAGTCACTAATGGTTCTATGCGTCTCTGTAAGTCTTGCTGATCTATATAGCCTAAATCCCCTAAAATACTTACCTTAGAGATAGGTTGATTAACATAAGCCATTACTTTATTAGTAACGTTATAAGTCACAATTGCAAATACAATCGCTACCACTACATAGCCTGCTATTTTTAAATAATCAGCCATTGACTTTAAGGTAGTCATCACACCTTTTTTAGGCATAGGTCGGCTAGCACCACGCTGATTAGCACGTTGCTTCCATGGTGCTATTGGCTCTCCATGTCTTAATCTTACAGTTAACATTTTAACCTCCTTGCTCCAAAGTAGTGGCCAATATAGTTAATACAAGTTGTTGATAATCCATCCCAACTGCTTTTGCTGCCATAGGCACTAAGCTATGATCTGTCATACCAGGGGAAGTGTTAACCTCTAACAAGTAAAAATTACCTTGTTTATCCTGCATTACATCAACACGCCCCCAACCTTCTATACTGATTAACTGACAGGCCTTTAATGTCAGTGCACGTAGTTCTTTTTCCTTAGCTTCATCTAAACCGCAAGGAATTTGGTATATAGTGTCGGTTGCTTTATATTTAGCATCATAATCATAAAAGGTATGCGGGGTTACTAAACGAATAGGTGGCAACACCTGATTATCCACTACTGCGATAGTAAACTCTGCTCCTGTAACCCACTCTTCAACCAGTACTTCAGTGTCATAAGCCAACGCATCTTGCCAAGCAGCGATTAACTCATCAACATTATTAACTTTTGCCATGCCAACACTTGAGCCTTCATGGCTTGGCTTAATAATCATTGGAAAACCTAACGACTGCGCAGCTTGCTGGCAATCATCTGCTGTAGCCAATACAGCATATTTAGGCGTAGGTAAACCAAAACTTGACCAAATTTGTTTAGTTCTCAACTTATCCATTGCCAATGCAGAAGCTAATACACCACTTCCTGTATAGGGAATTTTCAATGTTTCCAATAAGCCTTGAATACAGCCATCTTCACCACCACGACCATGCAATGCAATGAAAACTCTGTCTACTTTGTCCGATAAAAACCTAACTAACCATTCGCCTTTAGTATCAACTGCGAAAGCATCCACACCAGCCTCTAATAAAGCTTGCAATACCATTTTTCCAGAGTTTAAAGAAACCTCTCTTTCAGCACTTTCACCACCAAAAAATACAGCCACTCTGCCAAAGTCATTAGGATTATATTTTTTCATTTTTCTTTTTCCCTTTTTTCAAAGGTTTAACTGGTTTACTAATAAAAGATTTTGCATTCTTCATAATTTGGTTAGCTATACTGCCGATATCCCCTGCCCCTTGGCAAAGTAAGATATCGCCTGGTCTTAAAATCGGCTTAACCACATCTACAATATCAGTATCACGTTCCACATATATTGGATCTAATACACCACGCTGACGAATACTGCCGCATAACTGACGGCTATCTGCACCAGGAATAGGCTCCTCGCCCGCTGGATAAACTTCCATCAGCAACAATAAATTGACCCCAGATAATACTTGTACGAAATCCTCATACAGATCACGGGTACGGGTATAACGATGAGGTTGATAGAGCATCACTAAGCGACGCTCTGGCCACCCATCACGAACTGCTTGAATAACTGCTGCCACTTCTGTGGGATGATGACCATAATCATCCACCACCATCACAGTTCCACCATCTAAAGGTAATTCACCATAAACTTGGAAACGTCTACCCACACCTTCAAACTTGCTAATACCTGCTAAGATAGTTCTATCATTAATACCGTCATCACAGGCAATAGCTAAAGTAGCTAAAGAATTCAATACATTATGCTTACCGGGTAGATTCACCACCGCTTTTAATGGCTCATAGCCTTTTCTTAAAATAGTAAAATAGGTGCGTAATTCTTCTTGATAAACATCTACAGCACGTATATCTGCATCTTCACTAAAACCATAGGTCATAATGGGACGACTGATTTGTGGAATAATCTCACGTACCACTGGATCATCAATACACATTACTGCTAAACCATAGAATGGCAAGTTATGTAAAAAGCTAATAAAGGTTTTCTTTAATTTATTGAAGTCACCATCATAAGTAGCCATATGGTCGGCTTCAATATTAGTCACTACAGCTACCATTGGCTGTAAATGCAAGAAACTAGCATCACTTTCATCCGCTTCTGCAATAAGGTATTGACCGCCACCTAACTTCGCGTTAGTCCCTGCTGCATTTAAACGACCACCAATAACAAAAGTAGGATCTAACTTAGCTGCTGCATATACTGAAGCAATTAAACTGGTTGTAGTTGTTTTACCATGGGTACCTGCCACAGCAATACCGTAGCGATAACGCATTAGCTCGCCTAACATCTCCGCCCGAGGCACAACAGGTATACGTCGCTCCAATGCAGCGGCTACCTCAGGGTTCTCTGTATTAATAGCACTAGAAACCACAAGCACGCTCGCATTGGCTTGGTTTTCAACACAATGACCAATATAAATAGTGGCGCCCATTTTCTTTAAGCGTTCAGTAACAGGCGATGCTTTAATATCAGAGCCTGATATTTTATAGCCAAGATTTAACAAAACCTCAGCAATACCACACATTCCCGAGCCACCTATACCTACAAAATGAATCCAATGGACACGGCGCATACGACGCATACGGCGTGACTCAGGTTGTAAAACTTCATAACGACTTTTAACCATTGGCTACCTCCAAACAGGTATCAACCACGTCGCTAGTAGCTTTAGGTTTCGCTAAGCTTTTGGCGATTTTTCCCATTTCTATCAATTTTTCAGGATTTTTTAATAATGCTTGTAAATGATCAGCCATCACTTGTGGTGTTAATTGGGCTTGTATCAACTTAATTGCCGCCCCTCTACACGCAAGATAATCAGCATTAAAACTCTGATGATCATCAATGGCATGAGGTAAAGGGATCAGTACAGCGGCTGAACCTGTTGCTGCTAACTCACTAACGGTTAAAGCACCTGCCCGACAAACCACTAAATCAGCCCACTGATAGGCTTGTTGCATATCTGTAATAAATGGTTCTACCTTTGCTTGTACTGCCACTTTCTGATAACGCTCTTTAGTTATATCAGCATGTTTTTTACCTGCTTGATGAAATACCTCTGGGCGTATTGACTCATCAAGAAATGCTAACGCATCAGGCAATAATTTATTGAGCGGTTCAGCCCCTAAGCTACCACCTACTACTAACAATCTCACCTTACGACCTACGATTGACTCTTTAACCTGTTCAATAAATAATTCTTTACGTACGGGGTTACCCGTAGTTATTAAATGCTCTTTATTCACAAAAGTATTTGGGAAAGCTTGGCAAATACGAGCCGCCATCTTAGCTAAATAACGATTAGCTGTTCCCACCTTGGCATTTTGCTCATGAATAATTAATGGTATACATGCTAACTTGGCAGCCAGACCACCTGGACCTGTAACAAAACCACCAAAACCTACTACACAGACTGGCTTTATTTCTTTAATTAATTTACGGGCTTGTAATAATGCACCTAACAATAAAAAAGGTGCTTTTATTAATGTCGTAAGACTTTTACCACGTATGCCTGTCACATGAATGTGATGCATTGATAAACCTGCTTTAGCCACTAATTCATTTTCCATGCCTTTAGGTATGCCGAGCCAATGAACGTTATATCCTCTTTCCTGAAACTCTTTAGCACAAGCTAACGCAGGGAATACATGGCCGCCTGTTCCTGCTGCCATAATCAATACATTGTTAGCGACCATGCTTCACCTCCAAAGATTCTTCTGGAAAATCCTTATCAGTAAACACATAAGATAGTTCAGGGTCTGGATAACGTCTTTCCCAATCAATACGTAATAGTATTCCTAAACAAAGACAGCAAATAACCAAAGAACTACCGCCATAGCTTAAAAAGGGCAAAGTCAGACCTTTGGTAGGTAATAGCCCGACATTTACCCCTACATTAATAATAAATTGACCAAGCCATAACATCGCAATGCCATACGCCACATAAGCTGAAAAATATCGTTTTTCATGCTCTGCCCATAGGCCGATAAATAATGCCCTGACACCTACAAATACAAATAATGCCACTGTACATAGCGAGCCTACTAAACCTAGCTCCTCAGCTAACACAGCAAATACAAAGTCAGTATGTGCCTCAGGTAAGTAAAATTGTTTTTGAATACTATTACCAAGCCCTAATCCTAATAAATCACCCCGTCCAAAGGCGATTAATGATTGGCTTAATTGATAGCCAGAACCAAACTGATCAGCAAAGGGGTCAGTAAAGTTCATCAAACGGTGCATCCGATATTCTTGCGTTAAAACCAAAAATACCACCGCCCCAATACTCATTAATACCATCAATAGGAAGCGTCCCATACTAACACCGCCTAAGAACAACATCGCCAGTGCCGCACCCATCATCACCACTGTTGCACCAAAATCAGGCTCTAACAAGAATAGCCACGCCACAGGTAATAACACAACAAAGGGCTTAAAGAAACCTGACCATGTATCTCTAACCTGCTCTTTACGACGAACTAAATAACCTGCTAAATAGATAACAGCAAATAACTTTCCTAATTCAGAGGGTTGAATATTAAATAAACCTACACCAATCCAACGACTTGCACCATTTACATTGCGCCCAATTCCTGGAATTAATACAGCCACTAATAACACCACTGCGACACACAGTAAATGCGCACTGTATTTTTGCCATACTTTAATAGGTACTACTAAAACAGCCGCCGTGGTCATCATACCAATAGCAAGATAAACCAAATGTCTTGTTAAGTTATAAAAGGTGTTACCTGTTTGTACCGATGCTACCTCAGAAGAAGCAGAGGCAATCATCACAGCACCTAGACCTAATAATAATAAGCAACCTGCTAACAGTGGAAAATCAACATCAAAACCGCGTCGGCTATAAACAGGAGAAGGATTTAAACAAACAATAGACTGTTTCATTCACTTAACCTCTTCACAGCTTCTGCAAACAGCAGACCGCGCTCTTCAAAGTTTTTAAACATATCCCAACTAGCACAAGCTGGCGCTAATAATACAGCGTCATTTTTTTTAGCTAAATCAGAGGCTTCTGTCACGGCTTGCTCAATACTATTTACATATATTCTTGGTACAGCAGTATCTAAAATTTCCTCTATTAAAGGCGCGTCCTTACCTAATAAAATGACTGCGCGACAATAGTTTTTAATAGGTTCTTTTAAACTACTAAAGTCAGCGCCCTTGCCATCACCACCTGCCACTAACACGATCTTACCTGAAATATCTCTACCTAAACCATCAATTGCCGCTAAAGCAGCACCCACATTAGTGGCTTTAGAATCGTTGTAGTAAACGACTCCTGCTTTTTCTGCAACCCATTCACAACGGTGAGGTAAGCCTTTAAAGTTTACTAAAGCGTCTATCATCGCTTCAAACGATAAACCTACAGCATGCCCTAATGCTAATGCAGCCATTGCATTAGACCAGTTATGACTGCCTCTAATTTTTAATTTATCTAAAGGTAATAATGGATCATTATTAAAAACAATCCAACCCTCACCCTGTAACGTATCTAATTTAAAACCAGTAAAATCTGAATTAGCTACCTGAGTAGTAAATGTCCAACGTACCCCAGTGTCTGCAGTCCCTTTGGGTGCTGATCGTGGATCATCTAAATTAATTACTACTTGTTTAGCACCTAAAAAGATACGCTGTTTAGCATCACTATAGGCTGCTAAATCAGCATAACGATCCATATGATCTTCACTGACATTCAACAAGGTAGCTACTTCTGCATTTAATTGTTGGCAACTTTCTAATTGAAAACTCGAAAGCTCTAAAACATACAGCTCAATATTATCTGCTAAAAGATTTAATGCAGGTTCGCCCAGATTACCGCCTACAGCTACTTTTCTACCTGCTGCTTTCGACATTTCACCCACTAATGTGGTAACCGTGCTTTTTCCATTAGAACCTGTGATTGCTATAATTGGGGCTTTTGCTAATTGTGAAAATAAATCAATATCACCTGATAGCTTAACACCTCGTTTTGCTGCCTGTTGTAAGGCTGGCGTTTTTAAATCAAGGCCAGGACTCACAAATAATGTTTTAGCTTTACATAGGAAATCTACATTTAACTCGCCACACTGTACTTCAACCTGTGGATAGTCTGTTTTTAAGGTAGCTAATTCTGGTGGATTACTACGGGTATCAGCTACAGCAAAAGATGCCCCTTGACTCGCTAAATAACGAACCAATGACATACCACTTTTGCCGAGGCCAACCACTATATAAAAGTCACTCGTAGTAATCATAAAACTACTCTATTACCTTATCTTCAAGGTAGCTAAACCAATCAATACTAAAATTACTGTAATAATCCAGAACCTCACTATCACCCGTGGTTCTGGCCAACCCTTTAACTCAAAATGATGATGAATAGGTGCCATTCTAAAGACACGCTTGCCTGTTAATTTGAAAGACGCTACTTGAATAATCACTGACAGTGTTTCCATTACAAAAACACCGCCCATAATAAATAATACAATCTCTTGGTGAACAATCACCGCAATAGTACCTAAAGCAGCCCCTAATGCTAACGAGCCCACATCCCCCATAAATACTTGTGCAGGATAAGTGTTAAACCAAAGAAAGCCTAAACCTGCGCCAATTAAAGCGGCACAGAAAATGACTAATTCACCTGAACCATGTACATAAGGTATTAATAAATATTTAGCAAATTGCATATTACCTGACAGGTAACAGAACACACCCAATGCACCACCTACCAATACAGTAGGCATAATAGCTAAACCATCTAAACCATCTGTTAAATTTACCGCGTTACTGGTACCTACGATCACAAAGTAAGCAAATACAATAAAAAATAGTCCTAATGGATAAATACCGTGTTTTAAAAACGGTAAATATAAAGAGGTATCTTGCGAACCTTGATCGGCTGTCATATATAAAAATATACCCACCGCTAGCGCAAACACTGATTGCCAAAAATACTTCCAACGGCTAGGCAACCCTTTGGTGTTTTTCTCTATCACTTTACGATAATCATCTACCCAACCGATAGCGCCAAACATTAAAGTAACAACAATAACCACCCAGACATATTTATTAGCTAAGTTTGCCCACAATAAGGTACTGATAGTTATAGAGCTTAAAATCAACACGCCACCCATTGTAGGTGTTCCTGTTTTAGATAAATGCTCTTTAACACCTTCTTCACGCACCACTTGACCAATTTGTAGATTCTTTAACGTGCGAATCATGCGTGGCCCTAAAAATAATGCTAATAACAACGCTGTTAAAACAGCCATAATGCCGCGAGTAGACTGGTATAAAAATGCCCCAAATCCTGAATGCACATTTTCTTGTAAGAAACTAAATAACCACACTAACATTAATGAATTCCTTCTGCAGAACCACAAAGGCTACCTACCAATGTTTCCATCCCCATACTACGTGATCCTTTAACCAAAATTATATTGTTCACATCATCATGAACATGTAATGCTTTTAACAATTCTTCTTTAGTTTCGTAGTGATGTGCTTTTTCACCAAAGGCTTTAACTGTAAATGCAGTTAATGGCCCTAAGCCATATAAAATATCAATTTTACCTTTAGCATAATCACCGATTTGTTGATGGGTTTGTTCAGCCCATTGTCCTAGCTCCCCCATATCACCTAATACCAGTATTTTTTTGCCCGTAAACTCAGCTAACAAATCAATAGCAGCCTTTACCGAAGCAGGGCTAGCATTGTAACTATCATCAATAACACGTGCGCCACCTAATGATAAGAAAGTGCTAGTGCGCCCTTTTACTGATAACTGAGCATTTAACCCTTCTTTAATAACTTCTAAATCAATCGCTATTGCATAGCAAGCTGCTGCTGCCGCTAATGCATTACTCACATTATGTTGCCCTAATACATTTAATTGAATATCCGTTTCGCCAACAGGGCTATGTAAAGTAAAAGATTGGCAACCATTGGTATTACTATTTAAATCGCTGGCATAGAAATCGGCTTGGTTATTTTGTTTTGCAAAACTAATTACCCTGCGTTGCCCTGCTCGCTTTTGCCAAATAGCAAAAGAAGCATCATCCAAATTAAGAATGGCTGTTCCATTGGCGTCTAGGCCATCAATAATTTCACCTTTAGCTTCAATAATATTCTCTAAGCTACCAAACTTACCTACATGGGCATTACTTGCATTGTTTAATACAGACACATCTGGCTTTACTAAATTAACACTATAGTTAATTTCACCGATTGCTGAAGCGCCCATTTCAATCACAGCAAACTCATGTTCTGCTGTTAACTGTAATAACGTTAAAGGTACCCCTAAATCATTATTTAGATTGCCTTGCGTAGCATGCACAGTTCCCTGTTTACTTAAAATACTGGCAATAAACTCTTTAACAGTTGTTTTACCACTAGAGCCTGTAACACCTATTACTTTTCCTTGAAAAGCTTGTCGATTCAATGCGCCTAATTTACCTAAGGCTTGTCGTGTATTACCAACAACTAACTGTGGAATATCGACACCTTGTACAGGGAACTCAACCATAGCAGCAATAGCACCATTTTCTGCTGCTTTAGCTACATAATCATGGCCATCAAAGTTTTCACCAGAAATGGCAATAAATAACTCGCCTTGTTTGATAGTTCTAGTATCAATGGATACCGCATCAAAACTTACACTATCACAAATCAATGTAACTTCTAATAATGTTGCTAGTTCTGCCAGTGACATTGGTTTAATCATATTATTTACTCTCCCAAGTCTTTAATGCTTGGTTAGCTTGTTCTATATCAGAAAAATGACTACGCACACCTTTTACTTCTTGATAATCTTCATGGCCTTTACCTGCTATTAACACCACATCATCTGAGTTTGCTTGTGTGATGGTTTGTAAAATAGCTTGTTGCCTATCAGCAATAGTCTGTACTAACTGAGGATTATTAAAGCCTTGTAAAACATCATTAATAATCGTAGCGCTCGCTTCCTCACGAGGGTTATCATCTGTTACCACTACGTGATCTGCCAATCTTTCAGCAATAGCGGCCATCAAAGGGCGCTTACCTTTATCTCTACTACCACCGCAGCCAAAAACACACCATAAGTTGCCTTTAACATGAGGTTTTAAGGCTGTTAAGACTTGTTCTAAAGCATCAGGGGTATGTGCATAATCCACAATAACTAAAGGTTTTTCATCACCACCTAAACATTGCATTCTGCCTTCAGGCGCTTTTAATTGGGGTACTACTGTCAACACTTTGGCTAAGTCATAACCCAACCCTAATAAGCTGCCAATCACCGCCAACACGTTACTTAAATTAAACCGTCCAATAAGCTGACTCTGTAATAAACCTGTTCCTTGTGG
This sequence comes from Entomomonas asaccharolytica, assembly GCF_016653615.1. Classification (NCBI taxonomy): domain Bacteria; kingdom Pseudomonadati; phylum Pseudomonadota; class Gammaproteobacteria; order Pseudomonadales; family Pseudomonadaceae; genus Entomomonas; species Entomomonas asaccharolytica. Next base: position 2,443,386 of record NZ_CP067393.1, read on the forward strand.
TGAAACTAGGTTGGCCGTAACACCCTGCTCATTAAACAAAATATTGGTACAGTGCAAATCAGCAGTTGTGTCTTCAATACTATAAGTAAGCAACTGCTTTTGATGGTTTTGGCTTATTAACTGTTTACCATAACTATCATCTTGATTTATCACTCTGGCTTGTAACGTTTCCCAAGCAAAAAGCTTGGCTTTAGTAGCAGCGTAATTTTCTAATGTTTGATGATAATCTAAGTGGTCTCTGGTTAAATTGGTAAACACCGCCACGTTAAAAGGTAATGCAGCCACCCTTCCTTGATCTAAACCATGGGAAGATACTTCTAAAGCAACCGCTTTAGCACCTTCTTGTAATAACTTAGCTAAACTTGCTTGAACACTTATTGCATCTGGTGTTGTTTGTTTACCTTGCTGTAATCTTTGCCAAAATCCTGTACCCAATGTACCTATAATGCCGCAAGGTTCATTTAATAAATCCATTGCTTGTGCAATTAGTTGAGTAACTGTGGTCTTACCATTGGTACCTGTTACCCCTATCAGACGTAATGAGGCTGCTGGTTCAGCATAGAAACGGCCAGCAATATCAGATACATGGGTATCTAATTTTTTTATTGCAATAAACTCAGCGTTAGGGTGCTGATTAACTAAAGAATCTGCTAACTGATAATCTTCAGGATCATATACGATAGTTAATGCACCCTTGTGGAGAGCTTGTTCAATATAGTCTCTACCATCTTGCTGAGTACCCTTGACAGCAAGGAATAAATCACCTTGCTGCACCATTCTGCTATCTAACTTCAGCCCTGTTATTTCAATAGAGCTTTGTACTTGAGGTAATAATTGGCTGAGCAACATCATTACCTCCTTAAATTAGAAAACTGTGCGATAGATTGATCACTCGCCATTAAATTATCAGGCGTGATATTCATCATACGCAATGTGCCAGACATCACTTTACTAAACACAGGGGCGGCAATTAGACCACCAAAATAGCCCACTTTAGTCGGCTCATCAATCACTACCACCATAGCAAAACGTGGATTAGTCGCAGGGGCTATACCTGCAAAAAATGAACGATAGTGATTTTCACCATAGCCTTTATTAACAATCGTTTTTCTTGCTGTACCGCTTTTACCTGCTATGTGATAACCATTAACACGTGCCCGAAATACACCGCCTTCATCTTCAACAACTGCTTGCAACATGTTAAGTACGGTTTTAGAAATAGCAGGATCAATAACTTGTGTACCTACTGGAATTTCATCCCTCTTAATCAGAGAAAGCGGTAAATTCACCCCATTATTAGCCAAGGTAGCATAAGCATGGGCTAACTGAACGGGTGTTACTGAAAGACCATAGCCATATGATAAAGTAGCTGTTTCTGCTGGCCCCCATTTACGGTGAACAGGTAATGAACCTGTTGACTCTCCAGGGAATCCTAAGCCTGTCGTTTCCCCAAAACCTACTTTTTTCATTGTTTCATAAATAGGTTCAGCGCCAATATCAAAGGCAATCTTACTCATACCAATATTACTAGATTTCTTTAAAACACCTGTTAAATCTAGAATAGTAGCGCGCGATACGTCTTTAATTGTATAGTGACCAACTTTTAACTGACCGCCTGTCACATTGACAGTATCTTCTGGTTTCCAACGTCCTGTGGCTAAAGCAGCCGCCATCGAAAATGGTTTTACTGTAGAACCTGGTTCAAAGGCATCTAACATCGCACGATTACGTACTTCTTCTGGTCTTAATTGGCTGCGATTATTAGGGTTATAAGTAGGCTGATTCGCTAATGCTAAAATTTCACCTGTTTTAATATCAATCAATACTAAACTAGCCGAATTAGCCCCATACTCTTCCATGGCATTGTGTAATTCACGAATGGCAAGATATTGTAGTCTTAAATCAATGGATAACTCGATTTGTTTACCTGGTTTAGCACGGCTAACAATTTGCAAGTCTTTAATTAAATGACCGCGACGATCTTTTAACACTTCACGCTTACCAGAAACACCTGTTAACCAGCCATCATAGGCAAGCTCAACCCCTTCTCTACCTTTATCATCAATATCAGTAAAACCGATTAAATGAGAGACTGTATCTCCAGCAGGGTAAAAACGACGATACTCCTCAAGGGAGTATACGCCAGTAAATTCTTGTTGTAGGATCTCATTTCCCTTATCAGGGTCTAATCCCCTAGCAAGGTAAATAAACTCCCTATCATCATTCTTTTTAATTTTTTCTGATAATGTTTTAACATTCTGTCCTAATGATTTTGCTAGCTTAGGCCATTCATCTGGCTTTTGTGATAGCTCTTTAGGATTAGCCCATAAACTAATAACAGGTGTACTTACTGCAAGGTATTGACCATTACGGTCTGTAATCATGCCACGATGGGCTGAAATTGGCATATAACGCACTGATCTTAAATCGCCTTGTAATTTAAGAAACTCATTATTAATAACATGGCGATCAAGCAATTTCCAAACAATAGCCCCTACCATCAGTGCTAATAACACTAATACAAATTTAAAACGCCCTGGATAACTATTTGTATTGGCTGTCATTGGCCTATTATCCTTACATCATTAGGGACTGGAATATGCATGGTTAGCTGATTAACGGCTATTCTCTCAACACGACTATAAGCCGTCCAAGTACTTTGTTCTAAAATTAAGCGACCCCATTCTGCTTGTGCTTTATTGTAAATACTCATATTTTGATAAAGCTCATTTAGCAGTTGTCTATTTTTATGACTGGTATAAATGACCATTACTGCTGAAACCAATACAGCAATAAAAAGTATTAGCATTAATAAACTGCCTTGTGGCATGGCACTTTGTTTTTTATCCATTACCTTAACTTCTCTGCAGTTCTTAATACAGCACTACGAGAGCGAGGATTACTTTTTACCTCCTGCTCACTAGCGTAAATTGGCTTACCAATTATCTGTAACTTTGCCTCAAAAGGTTTTACCTGTATGGGTAAATCCCTTGGTAATTGGTCAACTTCACCTTTTACCTGCCTCCGCATAAATTGTTTTACAATACGATCTTCCAATGAATGAAAGCTAATTACTGCTAATCGACCACCAACTGCTAGAACATCAAGTGCTGCTTGTAAACCGTGTTCTAAATCGCCTAATTCATTATTTACAAAGATACGAATTGCTTGAAATGCACGAGTTGCTGGATGTTTACCCTTTTCCCAAGCGGGATTAGCTACCGTTATAACGTCCGCTAAATCTAATGTCCGCTCAAATGGTTTAACTTCCCTTCTCTGTACAATCGCTCTTGCCATTCTTTTAGCAAAACGCTCTTCACCATAATCTTTAAACACTCGGCTAATTTCATCTTCACTGGCTGATGCGATCCACTCTTTAGCGCTGATACCTGACTGCGGATTCATGCGCATATCTAATGGACCATCTTGATTAAAACTAAAGCCACGATCTGCATCATCTAACTGTGGTGATGAAACACCTAAATCTAATAAAACTCCTGATACCTTCCCTGCTAAACCACGTTTTTCTAATTCTTCTTTCATTGCAGCAAAAGAAGTTTGGATAATTGAAAAACGTTTATCCTCAGCCATTAATAAATTTCCCGTATTAATGGCAAGTGGATCTTTATCAAATCCTATCAACTGACCTTGCTTACCTAACCGACTAAGAATCAATCGGCTATGACCACCACGACCAAAAGTACCGTCCACATAACAACCATCGGCCACTATGGCAAGCTGTTCAACGGCTTCATTCAACAACACCGTTGTATGAGTAAAATTTTGTGTTGTCATGGTCGTTATAAAATTAAGTCACGTAATTCTTCTGGTAAACCACCAGCTTCTTTTATGGCTGCCATATCATCTAGCTCAATAGCATTCCATGTATCTTCATCCCAAAGCTGAAACTTATTCAGTTGTCCTACTAGAACAACTTTTTTATCCAACTCTGCTCGTGCTCTTAAACGGGGAGGTATTAAAAAACGCCCATTACCATCCAACTCAACATCTTGAGCACTACCAATCAAGGTACGGTGTAAACGACGGGTTTCTTCACGTAAAGAAGGCATTTGACGGAGCTTACTTTCAATAAGCTCCCACTCTGGTAATGGATAAATATTTAAACAAGGGTCAACTGCATCAACGGTTACAATAAGCTTGCCTGAGCAGCGCACACTTAGCTCGTCACGATACCTACTAGGCATCGCTACACGACCTTTAGCGTCTAAACTGACTGCATTAGCTCCGCGAAACAATTATTGAATCCTCATTTTCTACTTTCTTTACCACTAAAAGAGATTATTTAACCACTTTCTACCCTTTTTTACCACTTTAAACCACTTATGCACACTATAGAAACCAATGCAACATCAGTCAAGTACAATCTGCATAAAAATCAGTAAATACACCTGTTCTTGACTAAAGTTTGATAATCATTACTTGGTTTTTTTACAGGAAAATTAGTACAACAAAAATAACAATAAGAAAATTTATTAGGAGTTAACAAATAATAGATTTAAGTAATTAATAATTATTAAAAAAACAGATTCTTTATCCATTAATAGCTAATAGGGTATTCCTAAAAAACACGCTATACTAAAAAAATTATTCATTGAGTAAGGGTAAGATATGCGTCATCTATTATTACTTGTGTTAGGTTGTTTATTTTCAGTGCAAGTATTTGCATTTGGTGCTACTACGAATGCCATTAATGATATTGCCACCTCAGGTAGTACAGCAGGTACTTCAGGTTCAGCAGCATCCACAGATACCAGCAAGCGAGATAAAATTATTGAACAAGCACAAAATGATGCGGCTGCTTTTGTGGGTAGCAATGGCAAAATACGTGGTGTATATTTAGAAGTAGCATTACAACACCTTCGCCAACACTATCACGTAGCTAATCATATTGCTGATTTGACACTAGCTGAAGCGATTTTGACCTATTAAGTAAATGAATTAAAAATAATAATCTAATTAACTACTCTGTACTAATACTCCTCTATATTATTAGTAGTTGAGTTTTGCTTAGTTGTACTATAATTCTAACGATATTCTAATTTATAAAAGCCTATGCCTATGTCAAGACATCCTTCTAAATCAAAATTTACAGGCTCTTTAGACGCTATTATCCGCCCTTTAGTAACGGTAGACATTGCTATTTTTACGGTTAAAGATGAGCAACTACAGGTTTTACTGGTGAAACGTCCTAATGTTGAGCAAGAACCTTTTGCTAATTACTGGGCATTACCAGGTGGTTTGTTGGATGTCGCTATAGATCAAGATTTAAATGGTTGTGCTTTACGTAAATTAAAAGAAAAAACCAATGTTGATACGCCTTATCTTGAGCAAGTAGGCGCTTGGGGTAGTAATAATCGAGATCCTCGAGGCTGGTCTGTTACCCATGTTTATTTTGCCTTATTAAGTGCTGACAAAGTTATCTTACAACAAGGCGGTAATGCGACTGAAGTTGCTTGGTTTCCAATCACCAATGATAACATTCAAAAACAACTCGCCTTTGATCATAATGAACTACTGAGTAATGCCATTCAACGCTTACAAGCAAAAGTAGAGTACACTTCTTTGCCTGCTTTTTTGCTACCTGATGAATTTACATTACCTGACTTACAAAAAGTCTATGAAATAGTGCTAAACCGCCAGCTTGATAAAAGCTCGTTCCGTACACGTATTCTAGCTACCAGTTTAGTAGAACCTGTCACCAATAAAATGCGACCTGCTACCAATCGTCCTGCACAAATTTATCGATTAACGAATCCTGATAGACTGACTTACTTTCCACGTAGCTTTAAATACAATGAGAAAACGCTAAAATCATAATAATGATTACAGCAATGCCTTTGTCTATTGAGCTAACAGACTAACCCCTATGGTGATTACGAAAATAGTTAATTAACCCTTGGGTTGAGGTATCTTCAGCAGGAGTAGGTTGATAATCTGTTAAGCCTTTATAAACAGCTAAGCCTAATTCTTTGCCTAATTCTACACCCCACTGATCAAATGCATTAATTCCCCAAATCACACTCTGCACAAATACTTTGTGTTCATATAAAGCGACTAATGCACCTAAACTACGCGGGCTTACACGCTCCAAAACCAATGTATTAGAAGGTCTATTGCCCGCAATAACTTTATGAGGTGCTAATTTCTCTATTTGTTCGGCTGAATAGCCTTTTGCTGTTAATTCTTGCTCAACTTGTTGTTTATTTTTACCTAACATCAATGCTTGGCTTTGGCTTAAACAGTTTGCATAGAGCCACTGATGATGATTATTTACTGGATTAGCACTGACCACAGGAACAATAAAATCAACCGAAATAAAGCGTGTTCCTTGATGTAATAATTGATGATAGGCATGCTGGCCATTACAACCTACACCACCCCATATAATAGGCCCGCTATCAATTGTTAATGGACTACCATCTTGGCGCACACCTTTGCCATTAGACTCCATATCTAATTGCTGCAGATGCCTTACAAAATCTCTTAAATTGTGGTCATAAGGTAAAATAGCATGGCTTTGTGCATTAAAGAAATTACTATACCAAACACCTAATAATGCCATTAATACGGGCATATTTTTCTCAAAAGGTGCTGTTAGAAAGTGCTGATCCATCATGTAAGCACCTGCTAACAATTCTTTAAAGTTCGACATACCTACACTTAAAGCGATGGGTAAACCAATTGCTGACCAGAGCGAATAACGGCCACCTACCCAATCCCACATTGGGAAAATATTTTCTTTAGCAATACCAAATTCAACAGCCGCTTTTACATTAGATGACACAGCAATAAAGTGCCTTGCTAAATCTTTTTCTGTACCACCTTGGGCAAAAAACCAATGTCTTGCCGCTTGCGCATTTTTTAATGTTTCTAATGTGCCAAATGATTTACTGGAAACAATAAATAGGGTAGTTTCAGCATTTAATTCAGCCACTACTTCCCTAAACTCACTGCCATCAATATTGGCTAAATAATGGCAAGTTACTCCCTTTTGCGCAAAAGGCAATAACCCCTCTGATACCAACATAGGGCCTAAAAACGAACCGCCAATCCCAATATTCACCACATCAGTAATAGGTTTTTCTGTAAAACCACGCCATAACTTGTTATGAATACTATTAACCAGCTCAGTCATTTGATGTAGAACTTGATGCACCTCTGGCATAATATCTACATCATTGATAAACACTTGATCGCCATAAGGTCTTCTAAGAGCCGTATGTAAAGCCGCTCTATTCTCAGAGGCATTGACAAACTTACCTGAGAATAAATCTGCTCTTGCTTGTGTTAAACCTACATCATTCGCTAATTTGACTAATAATTGGATGGTTTCTTTAGTGATTAAATTTTTAGAATAATCAAACAGTAACTCACAACCTTCTAATGAAAACTCCTTAAAACGATTAGTGTTTTCAGAAAATGCTTGGCGCATATCAAACTTTTTCATTAACTGGTAATGTTCAGTTAATGCTTGCCAAGCTGAAAGCTTAGTAACATCTTGTGGTTGTATATAGTAAGGCACTGTCATCAATTCCTTGCCGATTAATTTGATGGTTAACGTTATTATAATATCATTTATATATTAACTAATAACCATTATAATGGTTAAGTTAGATAAAAGTATCTAACACACTACTTAAATCTCTTACTACAGGAGAACCATCATGAATACTTTTAACAATAAAGGCTTTTTTTGAGCCAACCAGCAAACGCCGTAAAGGCTTCCCATCAGAAACCAACGTTAAACGTGGCTTAGTTCGTACAGTTCACGGTGATAAAGTGCTAGAAGAAAAACTAGGGCGTAATGATCCTTGCCCTTGTGGCTCTGGCCATACCTTTCAAAAAATGTTGCCTTAAAACGGGTTGTTTTCGATGGCAGTAATCGTCATGATTATTACCGTAGATAATTAAATAAAAAAGCGCTTCATAACTTGAAGCGCTTTTATCAACAATAGACTGTAGTGGCTATTAGAACTTATACTCAAAACCAACTACTAATGCATCATCACTGGCATGTGCATATTCCTCTCTATTATAAGAAACATTAACCGCCCATGAGTTGCCAGATTTTAAAATACCTGTTGTTTTTAATCCCACTCCCATCATTAAAGCATTTTGCTCTTGTTTTCTAGATTTAACTTCAAAGGGTGCAGTAGCTGGACCACTAGAGCTTAACAAGCTAGCACTGGTAGTAAGTTTTTTAGGGCCATAGTTACTTCTCCAGCCTAACATGATATTAGGTGATACCACTGCTTTATCATTTATAGCAAAATCTTGGGCTAATCTTGCACCCATGTTAGTGGTAAAGAAATCCGTACTAATATTTTGTACTTTCGCATTTATTGCCCCACTATGCTCAGTAAAGCATTGTTGATGCATCCATACTTGTCTACCTGCCACAAAAGGAGTTAAACGACCATTTTTCCAAGGTTCAATATCATAGGCTAACTCGAGGCCAACACTGTATATATTTTGTTTAAAATTACCTTTACTGGCAGCTAAACCACCAGGGTATCTTTTCATATCATTATCATGATAGGAATAGGCTAAATCTAATGTAGTGTGGAAACCATTTGCTAAAGAATAACGGCCAAAAATACCAAAATGCCCTGCTTTAGAGTCTGCATCAGCACTTAACTCGCGGAAATTAGTATCGGTTTTAGTATAGCCTGCATAACCACCTGCACTCCAATTTTCATCAAATTTAAGTGTTACACCACCAATAAAACCATTTGTTCTCGCATCATAACCAGAATAGCCACCTAAATTTCTGGCACTTTGATCGAAACTACCTATATAGCCGCCCCACACATAAAAGTTTTCATCTTCACAGCGTTTACTGTTTTTATCTATTAATAACAGGTTATTTTCCCCACAATGACTAAATGCCATATCTAACGAATTACGGGCTAGCTTAACATGGGTATTCATACTCACTTGCCCTAATGTAATAGCAGCTTCTGGTGGGATAGAGTTGACATCATTACGGATTCTATCAAAATCTCTAGTAAGCACAGTCAACCCTTCATTTGTGTTATGTAACCAATCTTCAATAGAATTAATTGCTTTGTCACCATCAGGACTTAAGCCAGCCAAATTAGGGTTAAATTCCATAGTTAACCAAATATCATTGCCTATGATTTCAAAGATCGCTTTAAAGGATTCATTGGTGTTGTGAATAATATTAATCGCCTCTAACTCAGCTTGAGTTGGCATCTGGCTTGGATCTAAATCCTTAACCATCAAATACCTGCCCACTTGTGCTAATAATGATTTAGGAGAAGAAACCGTGGTGCCTGCTTCAATATTAAATACAGAACTAGAGGACGCACCACTATAATCAAAGATAGCTAAATTAGGATCACGATCTGCAAGATAAATAGAGAACCGCTCATTAGCACCTAAGGTTACATCCATTTGGCTACCATTATGAGCAACTAATGTATAATCAGGACGGAACTGCGTAGCACCCGTACTAAAGTTGATATCAGCAGTACCACCTAAAATATCATTCTTACCACCCCAGTAAAATAAACCTGAATCACTGGTTGCATGCTCTAAACTAAAATTGCCATTGGCCACCGTAATAGGGTCATAAAGAAACACTGAGCCACTGCCAATAATGGACATATTGCCACCGTTATTGAAATAAAAACTATTATTTGACGCGTTGCCTGAGCCATCCGCATTATTGGTGAATATGGTTGATTTTCCAGCATCGGCAGATAAGCTAAACGTTCCGCCATTAGCTACATAAATAGCACCACCATTGCCACTGGCAGTATTAAAACTAAAAGTACTGTTATTAATATTGCCATTTAAACTATCTACACTTAGCGCACCACCGTTTACTGCGCTATTCAGAGAAAACGTTGAGTTACTGATACCGCCATTCAATGTACCAATAGAGCCAGCTCCACCATCACCGTCACTTTGATTACGATAAAAGTTGGAATTAGTAATGCCATTGTTTAACACGCCTGTTACAGAGAAACCACCACCATCTGCACCAGCAATATTATTGGTAATTTCTGCGCTATCAATGCCTGCTAAATTACCATTAACCGCAAAGCCACCACCACTACCATCTGCTTTATTATTAATAAAATTAGTTTTATTGATACTGCCATCAATATTACCGCTAGCAAGATTGAGCCCACCGCCATTACCTACTGACGTATTACCCGTAAAATTTGAATTAATGATACTTCCTGTAATATTTCCTGCTGTTATATTCACAGCGCCACCATCACCACCTGCAGCATTACTTTGAAAACTGGAATTATTTATATCGCCTGTAATATCGCCATTATCGAGGTTGATTGCGCCGCCATTATCGGTATTCGTTTTATTATTAGTAAACTGGCTACCAACAACTCCACCCGTTACACTGCCGTTTGCTAGATTAATAGCACCACCAGAGGTACCTGCTGTATTATTATTAAAACTACTATTAATAATACCACCACCAATATCGCCATTATCAACATGTAATGCACCACCACTACCATTAGTGGCTGTATTATCATTAAAGTTACCTGTAACCTGATTAGTAATTGACCCTGTCCAGATACCGCCGCCACTGCCTGTGGCAGTGTTATTATTAACAATTGCACCATTAATAGTAGCTAAGGTTCCGCCTACATATAAGCCTGCGCCATTACCACCGGCGGTGTTATTAATAAAGAATGAATAGCTTGATAAAGTACCATCAAGATTATTACCCACATATAAGCCACCACCATCGCCACCTGCGGAGTTAGTTGCAAAGTAGTTAGCACTTATATCGCCACTAAAATCATTGCCCACATACATACCTCCACCATTACCAGAGGCTTGGTTACTATCAAAATGGGTATCCCCACCAACACCTTGAATACCACCAGAAAAACTATTTCCTACATAAATACCACCACCATCACCATTAGTGGTTTTATTTGAATCAAAATGGATATTTGTTTTGATACCACCCGATAAATCATTAGCAATATAAACAGCACCACCGCCATTGACACTGACATTATTTCTAAAAGCAGAATTTATAATGCCATTACTCATACTTCCTGCTGTTAAAGCACCGCCTGTACTTGCAGAATTACCATTATTAATTTCGATATTTTGTACTGAGTTAACTGCATTGGTTCCCATATTGATAATGGCAACCGTGTTATTACCTGTTAATCTGCCTGTCTGCCCATCTAATATAAAATTGCTAGCACCACTACTACCATCAATACCAGTGGTGATATTGATTGATTTTGCCTTAGGCGTTAACTGGATACTTCCACTGGTAGTTGCACTATTTTGCAATGCTGTTCTTAAAGAGTCCTCATCAGTAAATACTACTTGCGCCTTCACTGATAAAGAAGCACTAAAAATAGGTACAACACTAATCAAAACAACTTTATGGAATATATTAGAAAATGACATATGGAACCTGACTCATCATTAATTATAGTGTAATCACTAGTACACCTATTTTGCTCCATTCTATTGGCTGCCAATTAATTATCTATTGCATATAAGTCGTAGACTAAAGTAATAAATAAAATCTGCTGACGACCAACTAGAATAAATTATTAAAAATCTATATTGTGTAGCTTATAATTTGTTTATTGATTTGCTTGAAATTTATTAATGGTTAAAGCGTTGCCTAGGAAAATCATCCATATAGACTGTGACTGTTTTTACGCCTCAATAGAAATGCGTGATGATCCAAAGTTAGTTGGCAAACCTATTGCAGTGGGTGGCACTCCAGATAAGCGAGGGGTTGTTGCCACCTGTAATTATGAGGCAAGAGCTTATGGCGTACGCTCTGCCATGTCATCGCAAAAAGCCTACAAACTATGCCCTGATTTACTTTTTATTAGGCCGCGTTTTGATATCTACCGTGCTGTTTCAAAGCAAATACACCAAATATTCCAAGATTACACATCCGTTATAGAACCGCTATCACTGGATGAAGCCTATTTAGATGTTACTGATAGCCCGCTCTACGATAATAGCGCCACACGGATTGCCAAAACCATTCAACAACGAATCTATCAAGAGATTGGCATTACTGCTTCAGCAGGCGTAGCGCCCAATAAATTTTTAGCTAAAATCGCCAGTGACTGGAAAAAACCCAGTGGCTTATTTGTCATCACACCTGACAAAATGGATGATTTTATTCTGCACCTACCTGTTCATAAACTACATGGTGTTGGCAAAGTAACAGCGGTGAAATTAAATCAATTAGGCATTAACACCTGTTATGATTTAAGACAGTGGAGCCGTTCAGAACTACTGCGAGAATTTGGTAGTTTTGGTGAAAGACTTTGGCATCTTGCGCGAGGTATAGATGATCGCCCTGTTAAAACACACCGTCGCCAATCAGTAAGTGTAGAACGTACTTTCGAAGAAGATTTACCCGACTTGCAACATTGTCTTACAAAACTACCTGAGTTAATAGACGAATTAAATAACCGAATAGCACGCTTAGATAATAGTTATAAAACAGGCAAACCTTTTGTCAAAGTAAAGTTCCACGACTTTACTCAAACAACCCTAGAACAACAAGGCGCACCTCTAGACCTTAGCAGTTATCAGACATTACTTAAACAGGCTTTTGAACGTGGCAATAAGCCCGTTAGACTATTAGGCATTGGTACTCGTGTGATTGATTTAAAGGATATTAATATCCAATTAACACTTTTTAACTAGTCTTTAATCAGCTTATGTTAATCAAGGATTTAGTATAATCCTATTTATTTTGCTAAATACAAAAGCTAACTACAATTTATCGTGAGAGATTAATGAAAGCTTTACAATTATATCGCTACAGTTTTTTTGTTTGCTGTATTTTTTTTACTGTTATTACAGCACCTTTTGCTATGATTCATAATTGGTTATGGATGTTTACATTAATAGCTGCTGTATTATCACTGATTGGTATCTATGACCTTTTTCAACCAAAACACTCCGTTTGTCGCAATTACCCTATTTTAGGGCATATGCGCTTTATGATCGAATATATACGGCCAGAAATTCGTCAATACCTTATTGAATCGGATACTGAAGCATTACCATTCAGTCGCCAAGAGCGCTCCTTAGTTTATAGACGAGCTAAAAATTTAGATGCTAATAAAGCATTTGGCACAGTAGAAGATATATACAAAACAGGCTTTGAATTTATAAGCCATTCCATTATACCTGCCACTATTCACGACCCTGAAAGTTTCCGAGTAATGATTGGTACTGACCAATGCAAACAACCTTACTCAGCTTCACTGCTAAATATCTCCGCCATGAGTTTTGGTGCATTAAGCGCTAATGCTATCCGCGCCTTAAATAAAGGGGCTAAAAAAGGTAATTTCGCCCATGATTCTGGCGAAGGCGGCCTGAGCACTTACCACAAAGAAAATGGTGGCGATCTCATTTGGCAAATTGCCAGTGGTTACTTTGGTTGCCGCACCGATGATGGTAAATTTAATCCAGAGCGTTTTGCAGCACAAGCGGCTAACCCACAAATAAAAATGATTGAAATAAAACTCAGTCAAGGTGCCAAACCTGGTCATGGTGGTATGCTTCCGAAAGACAAAGTAACCGCTGAAATTGCTGCTACCCGTGAAGTACCTATGGGACAAGACTGTATCTCTCCCCCTTGCCATAGTGCATTTTCTACGCCCCTTGAACTTATGCAATTTATCGCCCAATTACGTGAGTTAAGTGGTGGCAAGCCGATTGGTTTTAAAATTTGTATAGGGCATCCTTGGGAATTTGCAGCTATTGTAAAAGCCATGCTAGAAACCAAAATATTACCTGACTTTATCGTTGTCGATGGTAAAGAAGGCGGTACAGGTGATGCCCCTGTAGAATTTAGCGATCATATTGGATTACCACTAAGACAAGGTCTTTCTTTCGTTCACAATATCTTAGTAGGTGCCAATTTAAGAGATAAAATTAAAATTGCTGCCAGTGGTAAAATTATCAGTGGCTTTGATATTGTACGTGCGTTAGCAATGGGGGCAGATTGGGTTAACTCAGCACGCGGCTTTATGTTTGCTATTGGTTGTATCCAATCCCAATCATGTAACACCAATAAATGCCCTACTGGTGTTGCTACACAAGATCCATTAAGACAAAATGCACTGGTTGTTCCTGATAAAGCAGAGCGTGTTTATCATTTTCATAAAAACACCTTACATGCCTTTGCTGAAATGCTAGCGGCTACAGGTTTGAATCATCCTACTGAATTAAAGCCACATCACGTGGCAAGACGTATTTCAGATAATGAAATTCGCCTCCTTTCAAATATTGACTATTATTTAAAACAAGGCGAACTATTATCAGGGCAAATTGCTAGCCCTTTCTATTCTGATGTATGGAATATAGCCCAAGCAAACTCATTTGAACCTAACCATAATGTGTAATTGTTAGAGTGATTATCGGCAAACGGACTATGTTCTAGTTCCGTTCGTCGGTAATAGTGTTGACATATCACATTAAGCGGAAATAGTTTCATAATTTCTCCTTACTGAATTTTTTGCCTTAGTTGCGTTAATACGACTCCATACTTTCTCGTGAAAATAAAAACCAACAGCATTACACAATGGCTCAACCAACGCGACTAAACCACCTACTGCAATACTACCTGTTAATAAATAAGCGACACTAAAAGCGATAATAAAGTGCATACAAGTAAAGGTTATAGTCTTAATCATTTCTCTTACCCCAATTAAGAATAGTTCTTAATTACAGTATAGGCCTTTCTATGATTTAATAAAATTTATTATTACTATGCATTCAATTATAAAAAACTATGGCAAGACTCAGTTAAGACAAAAAATTAGACATCAATTAAATAATATACTACTGTAAGCCCCTACAATGATTAAACAGGGAAATTACAATGAAAAACATTATCACCTTGTTAGATGTTAATATTCCAATTATTCAGGCGCCGATGGCAGGTGTGCAAGATAGCCAACTAGCGATTGCGGTTAGTAATGCAGGCGGTTTAGGGTCATTACCGTGTTCCATGCTCTCTGTAGAAGAACTCCATCAACAATTAACCATTATCAAAGAACAAACAAAAAAGCCCATCAATCTTAATTTCTTTTGCCATAAAATGACTGAACCTAACCAGCAACAACAAGCTGCATGGTTTACAGAATTAGCACCCTTTCTTAATAAGTATCAGATTGATCCTAGCACGATAAATATTGAAACCAATCGTCGTCCTTTTGGCCAAGAACAACTTGATGTATTAGCAGAATTTAAACCTAAAGTAGTGAGCTTTCATTTTGGTTTGCCAGACAAAAACCTACTAGACCAACTTAAAGAATGGGGAACTACAATACTATCCACAGCAACCACAATAGAAGAGGCTCTTTACCTACAAGCCAATGGTGCTGATGTGATTATTGCACAAGGACTAGAAGCAGGTGGACATCGTGGCATGTTTCTCACTGATGATTTAATGACCCAAATAGGTACAATGGCTTTAGTCCCACAGGTCGTTGCAGCAGTAAATATCCCTGTTATTGCTACGGGTGGTATAGCCAATGCAAACTGTGTAAAAGCAGCCATGACGCTAGGTGCTTCAGGCGTACAAGTTGGCACCAGTTACCTATTATGCCCAGAAGCAAAAACCAGTTTGTTACACCGCCAAGCCATTCTTTCAGACGAAATTAAACACACCGCTATCACCAATATTTTTACTGGTAAACCTGCACGAGCACTTATTAATAAAGCTATTCAAGAAATTGGCCCACTTAATTCTCTAGTTCCTAGTTTCCCTTATGCTACGCCAGCCATGGCGGCACTAAGACAAATAGCCGAGTCGCAAGATAGTAATAACTTCACCCCGTTATGGGCCAGTCAAAACATCAGTGGTTGTAATATTATTCCTGCCGCAGAAATTACTAAACAACTAGCTAAAGGGATATAACTCATGCAGTTTAGTGGTTATATGCAAGCCTGCTAATTCTGCTAAGTATTCATCTAGCGTTAGCAGTCCCATGCTAGACATTGCTCCTCTAGCTACTAGCTTACCAGCTAGTAGTTTCCGCGTTAAAGCAACAGAAGAAAGACAAGGGATATTGACGCCATCATTCGCTTCAGCAATAAGCTCCCAAACTAATTTAAGTGGTTTTTGATCCTTATCCAACCCCGTGAGTTGGATATACATTGCGCTATTACCATCACCAAAGCGTTCTAATCTTAAGGAATTTTTATGCAACATTGCTGCATACTTTTGTGGCTTACTAATAAGTCCGTAACGAATCAACCAAGAAAAAAGCCATGTACCATAATGAGTAAGTTTTAAACCCGTACCTGCTGAAAAAGTGACCGTATCAACCCCTTTATAATGCTCAACAAATAAACTTAAATCAGGCACCTCACAAGCAGCCAGTGAACGTTTACCAACAGGCTCTGAGAACTGATGGGTATATAAATCCTGCCAACCAAAACGATCTTGCCATGCGCCATCTATCCATTGTTTAATAGGCTTACCACAATAGGCCAACATCCCCTCAATAGTAGATTTTCCAGGTATTTTTTCAGACGTACTAATGCCTATTTCAATCCTACGTAATGCTGCAAATCTAGGCAATAACTCATTGATTACAGCACTGCTTAAACCAGGCACAGAACTAGCACCAGCGCAAACTAATACATTTTGCTTTAGTGCTTGCTTATGCAGCGTCTTAATACCACAAACAAACTCGCGCCCATCGGCTAGATCAATATAATGAGTTTTCGCCTCAATAGCTGCCTCTGCTACTGCATAATTTTGCCCCTGAAAAGGGCCTGCTGTGGAAATCAATAGATTAATCTGTTGATGTTTTAAAATAGTGGCTAAATCGGCTTGATTAGCATCTAACTGTATAGCTTCTGCATTTATCGTCCCTGCAAACTGCTGTGCTTTTACTAAATTTCGGCCTGCGATAATAAGCTCAATGCCAGCTATTGTATGTAAATGGCGTGCTATTATTTGCCCAAAGTTACCATAACCACCTAAGATTAATACACGCATTGCATCGCTCCTCAGCTATCAAGCAATACTCGTCTTCCTTGTAAGCCACCTGTATGAATAAATACAATCCGTGTGCCTTTGGCAATAAGTCCTGCCTGTACTTGCTGTTGTAAAAAAAATAATGTTTTGCCTGTATAAACAGGATCTAGTGGTAAACCTGTTGTTTTTTCAACTTCGTTAATAAAATCAAGTAGCTCTCTATCTGCTTGACCAAACCCTTTTCTAGCTGCAGATTGTAATTGGTAATTGGCTATTTTAATAGGAATCTCATCCAACAAATTTTCAATTTGTTTATCCACATGGTAACAATCAGGCACTGCTAGACAACCTACCACCTGATGCCTGTTTTCTTTACCCCAAATAATTCCTACTAATGTACTGCCAGTACCTACACTTACATAGATACTATCAAAATCATCCCAACCAATGGTTGCTAATTGCTGCTTGATCATTTTAGGAATAACCTGACAACCCTTAGCACCTAATAACCCACCACCGCCTTCTGGCACAAAATAATAGTCTGGATATCGCTGCACCCACTCTTGCCAAAAAGCGTCTTGATAGCGACGACGAAATTCACCATAGCTTAGCCAATGAAGCTCCATACCAAGATTTTGCAAATCTATAACCGTAGGCGTTTGTATAGGATTACCACGAATTAATCCCACTGTTTTAAAACCTAACCTTTGCCCTGCTGCCGCCAATGCATGTAAATGATTAGAATGAGCGCCACCTACACTCACTAATCCTTTTGCTTTTTGATCAATTGCCTGATGTAAATGGTATTGCAACTTAAACCATTTATTACCTGAAATTAAATAATCTGTTTTATCCAGTCGTAAAACTGCTAACTCCACTCCCGCTTGTTCAAAAACAGGTAAATTTAAGCGATTGAGTACCACCTTGTCCGTTACAAAAAACAATTTATCCATAAAAAAACCATCACAAATTTTTGTTGATTATATAACAGCCACTTAATTCACCAACATTAATTAATTATTATTGCTTAATATAATTAAACTATTTCCTTGTATTAGCAGTGTTCAACTTATACAAAAACGCTTATAGTATAAATATAAACTCATCCAGCACTCTTTAATTAGGATAGATTATGAAAACCATCTACAGTATTCTTGTGATTATTGACCCTAAACATGATAATAATCCCGTACTTACACGCGCTAAAGAGTTTGCCACGGTCATGAAGGCATCACTGCATTTACTGATATGTGATGAATCCAAAAACAAAGCTGGTTTACTGACAAGCCTAGTAAACAACCTACAGCAAGAAGGTTTTCAAGCTACTTCTGAAATTGCTTGGTATAACAACTACCATAATACCATTGTCACGATCCAGAAAGCCCAAGGCTGTGGTTTAGTGATTAAAACCCATCTCGCTGATAGTGCATTAAAACGCGTTATTATTACCCCTGAAGATTGGAAACTACTGCGCACCTGCCCTTGCCCTATTCTTATTGTTAATCAAGATAGATCGTGGTTAGGTCGCTCTGTGTTAGCCGCTGTAGACTTAGGCAACCCTGATAAAAACCATATCGCATTGCATGATGGAATAGTCAAACTAGCTAATACATTAACCCGTGTTGCAGAAGGCAATCTGCACCTAGTGAGTGTGTATCCTTCACCTATTTTCTCAGAAATTCATCCAGATTCTAATGTGCCTGGTATGACACCTGAAATTAAAGAAATATACACTTCTGCTTGCAAAGCATTTGAAGATCAATACCCTGCTCTTGCTAAAGAAAATATTCATCTTGCTGCTGGCGCAGCAGATATTATTATTCCACAAGTGGCTAAAGAGCTTGACGCTGCTGTTTGTGTAATTGGTACCGTTGCTCGTACGGGTATTTCTGGGGTGTTAATTGGTAATACTGTGGAAGCCATTTTAGATGATTTAGATTGTGATATCTTAATTCTCAAACCTGACAGTATCAACGAACAACTACAACAACTTATCAAACAAATTCAATACTAAGATAAGCAAACAGGATAGTTTTTACTATCCTGTTACCCCGCCTAACACAATACTAAACATAATGTATTAGTTGCACTTCTCTGACTAACTCACCATAATTTATTAAAACTACACTTATTAGTAAGGCATACTACAATGAACATCAAATATAATATTCTAAATAGTATTATTATCACTATGGCAATGGCTGCCACTGTAGCCTATGCAAACCCCAAAAGTTGTAATACTGCAGATATCATTCAAAAAATAGAGCAACGAGTAGACAGTATCACTGATTATCGTGTAACCATTGTGTCTGCTGTAAATGAACAAAAACCTGCTGAAATGACTTTGTATGGCAAACGCCCTGATCTACTAAAAGCAGTTATGCAGCTTTCTGAAACAGATAAACTAACCATTGTATATGACAAACAATACCAATGGATTGAAGAAGGTAATATGGTTTATCAAGTCAACTTAAGTAAAAGTGAAAGAAGAACCGCTGAACGCCCTTTTGATACAGACTACTCATTAGCAGGTGGTTTATTAAGTGGTGAAGATTATGTTGGCACTATCAAAACCATGTTAACCATTTATAATCTAAAAGCCTCGTGCCAAGCGAATACCATTACTTTAATAGGCGATCTAGATATTCCAAAATTTACTGAATATACTAAGAGTCGTAATATCACGGCTCCTTTAGAGGAGTTTGTTGAGCAATTTGCCAAAACCCTTAAAAAAGCCACTATTAAAGTAGATAAAAATAACTACCTAGTCACCAGCTATCATTTAGTAGGTACAGATAAATTTAACGTACAGTTTAATAATTATGACTTTTCATCCCTTTCAGCTGAACAGCTAAGTTATAAAATACCTGAAGGAATAAAACCTATTGATATTACCCCAGGAGCACCCCAATCTGAGCCAGTACCTGCCACAGATGGGGAAAGTAATTAGAATACACCCTAACCAGAAACTTCTTGACAGACGGGGCTTGCCTATGTAATATTCGCTCCGTCTTTATTGGGGCTATAGCTCAGCTGGGAGAGCACTTGCATGGCATGCAAGGGGTCAGCGGTTCGATCCCGCTTAGCTCCACCAATTTTCAAGCTAGTATATTGATACTAGCTTAACCTCTAAAATTAATTCTTAAGACTATTTTGCTAGCTTCTAGATCATTCATTATTAGTTCACTTAGCTTGATGTTATCAATTCATTTAATGTAATAATTATAGCTTTTATAAGCTAAATGTTAAATTAAGGCTCTTATTCTTTTAGAAACCTACTATTAATGATATTATTTTTATAAATACCTTTATAAAATTTATTAATTAATTTAGCAAACATTATGTCTATATTTTCAAGATTCAAAAAAAAACGCCTTAAAAGAAAAAATAAACAAATCCTTAAAGAAAAACTCGCTACTAGCCACCCTTTAGAAAAAGGAAGTATTTTATTTGAAAATGTTTATCCGCTACATAAAATGGGATTTGGCAGCTATGGAATGCCAAAGGTTTTTAATGCTGAGTCTATAGAATGTAAATTAACGATTGGTAAATTTTGTTCAATAGCTGATGGGGTTAAAATAATTTTAGGTGGTAGACATTTCGCTAATTGGGCAACAACTTCACCTATATGGATATTAGACAACAATATTGAACCGCCTAAAAGCAAGCCAAAATTTAATAATAATGTTATTATTGAGAATGATGTATGGATTGCGACTGACGCAATAATATTGTCTCCCGTAAGACTTGGAAATGGTTGTATTGTTGCGGCTGGCTCTATGGTTACTAAAGATGTACCACCTTATGCTATTGTAGCAGGTAATCCTGCGAAAATAATAAAATATAGATTTTCACCAGATATTATTGAAAAATTGCTTGATATTGCTTGGTGGGACTATCCAGTTGATGAGATTAAAAAAATCTCACCTATTTTAAATTCTGAAAATATTGATGCATTAATTAATTATTCAAATAACCGTAAAACAGCAATGGCAACAAGAGCTAGTTAAATAAAATTAGAGTTTAAAGATTTAATAACCAAGGCTGTTACGAATATAAACTATATTAAAATTAGCTAGGTTACCTTAGGATATACAACTAGTATGATTTCTATTAAAAAATGTCAGGAAACTGAACATTTAAAATATAAATAATAAGTAAATAATTTTATTTTAATAAGTAGATGACAGGCAATAAAAAAGCCTTGTACATATTATGTAACAAGGCCTATATTTGGCGGAAGCGCAGAGATTCGAACTCTGGGAGGGCGTTAACCCTCGCCGGTTTTCAAGTCCAGATATAAAATCATTATAATCATAGTGTTAAATCAAAATCATTTCCGCAAATACTTATTTTCATAGCCTTTAAACCCCTTGTAATTACTAAACTGCTATTTTAATTGCGGAAATGATTTTGTATACTTATAACCATCTTTAGTCTTATTTATGTAATAATATTTTCTGCTTAATTTAAAAAATAAATAAAGAATGTGTTATGTTAAAAAAAATTGAAGATATAGAAAAAGCTTTAAAAGCCAAGGCATATCTTTCGGCATTAGCCTTAGCACTGACTTTACCAGATATATGTGGAAAAGTAGCTTATCCTAAACTTAAGGTTGGTGAAAGATATATCAAGTGGTTCGATGAGCATGTTACTGATGACTCTCCCAATGAAATTGCCAATTACCCAATACTTGATGGTAAAAAATGTTATAAGTTGCGTTGTGCATTTCTTCATGAGGGCAGTATCAACGGTATACCTGATGTTGATAAATTTGAGCTATGCATAAATGGCTACTCTTCATTTGGAATCATTACAAGCTCTTTTGGTGAGAATGAAGAAAATCTGCTTCACTCTATTAAACTAGAGATTAGTCAGGTTTGTCTTTGGATTTATAGCAGTGCAAAAGTATTCTATGATAAGCATGAAGATAAATCAGTATTTGAAGATCAAAACATAACCATAATTGATATCGATGCTGAAGCAAATAAAATTCAGAGAAATGAATAAGGATTTTTTATATGATTGATACTCCCTCTCAAAAAGATATTTTTATAGATATATTGAACTCCAAACCATATAGTAATAGGGTATCTTTACACTTAAAAAGTAAACTTATAAATGGCAATGACCTTTATTTTCATGGTGTTATACATGTTATAGATGTGCTTGAAGGAATAACAAAGCCTAGAATACAAGATTTGAGAGTAGATTTATTAATAGATCCGTTAAAACAAAACTTAAAAGGAGAATTAATAGGCTATAAACATGTTCATTACCAACATGATAATGAACCCTATGCTTTAGCTAATATAAGCTTAGGGTTAACTGGCAGTCCTGATACTTTTCAGTCTATAGATGACCTAAAAAACTATAAAGAACAACACAATATTTCATCTAATGATATGGTTGAAAACCTACTAAAAAGAAGAAATGAAGGTAGATCAACTCAACATTGGTTGCTATTTGTCGAAAATAGCAAAGAAAATTATTATTTAGATACTAGCGAACATGTAAAATCAAAGTCCACAGAAGAAATTAATTTAAAAAATAATTTAGATAATCTAAAACGTACAATTCATATGAACAAATGACTGTACTTGACAACACAATTGGAAGTGGTACTACTGGTGTTGCCTGTGTAAGAACTAACTGTCATTTCATTGGAATAGAAAAAGAAGAAAGGTATTTCAATATTGCTCAAGATCGTATCAATTAAGAAATTCAACATCAAAAGATGCAAACAGCATCTTTATTCTAACACTATAATTTAATAAATTTATTGAAGAATACTTAGTTGTAGAGTTTCTACACTTGGATCTAATACTAAAGTCTAACAAGCAAATAAAACAATAGCTTTACAAAGACTTGTTTTTTATATGGACATAATGTTTAATTGATACGCTTTAACTAAATCGTTAAGGCTGGGATTGACCTCCCATTTAAGTATCCTACCGCCATAGATATAACTTAGTGCATGTCTAGTGCTTTGTTGTATCCGCTTTTATGGCGGACTATGGGTGGGACATCTTCGGATGTGCCGTTTGGATACTTACGGTAAGGTCAACCCTCTCATAGTCCGCCCCCATATCTGAGCTGTTATAGGGCTTTAATTTAATAATAAATAAGGATGTACCTATTATGTTTCACACAGCTAACGAAACACATTTCTATTTTGATGTACAAGGTATTTCTAATAATAATCTTCAAGTATTAGCTTTTGATGGTATAGAAGGTTTAAATAGTGAATATATTTTTGAAGTAACATTAGTTTCAAATCATTTACGTTATGATATAACTAAATTACTGAGTCAATCTGCTTATCTATCCTTTACCCCTGATAAGTCTCAAGGTGTACATGGCAATATTCAATTTGTTAAACGTGGTGCAGTAGGTAAAGACTATTCATTGTTTAAAGTAATTTTAGCTCCAAAATTTAGCCACCTGCATAAACGCTTTAATCAAAGAGCTTTTATCAATAAATCTGTTATTGAAATCATTACAACAATACTTAATGAACATGGGCAACAGCAAACCATAGACTTTGATTTCAAATTAAAAGAACAATACCCCAAAAGAGAATTTTGCTGTCAGTACGAAGAGACAGATGCTAGTTTTCTCTATCGTCTCTGTGAAGAAGAAGGTTTAAGCATTCACTACCAACATAGTCAAGATAATCATTTAATGGTAATCAGTGATAATAATAACTTTTTCCCAAGCCATCAAAATAGTTTTAGCTATGCTAGTGATACAGGTTTTGTAGCTGATTATCCCATCTTTAAACGATTTGATGTAAACCTTTCTAGTACCACTACTGCTGCCAGTTATAGAAATTATAATTTTCAAAACATGAAAATACCTGAAGGCAATGCACAAGGTACTCAAAATAAAAAGGCTAATGATGCCCAAGAACCAAATTTAGAATACTATGATTACCCTCAGCACCACCTTGATAAAGCCAGAGGTGATTATTACTCTAAAATAGAAGTAGAACGCTTACGTGCTAACCACATACTTGCTGAATGCTACAGCGATATACCTGATCTAAAAAGTGGCTACTGCTTTACAGTAGAAGATTATCCAGCACTAGATACGCTTGATAGTAGTGATAAATGGCTAGCTATACAGGTGTACCATCAAGGTAGACAACCACAGGTTTTAGAAGCAGTAGGCAGTGAAGTTAGTGCAATCATGCAACAACCTAACTATTTATTTAAATACTACAAACACCCAATTAACGAAGCGCTACAATTTCCCTTTGATAAATTTGCCCAAGGGTATCGTAATACATTAGTTAGCATACCTCACGCTGTACCACACCGCCCTCAAAGACTACATCCAAAGCCTAAAGTGTTAGGTGCACAAACCGCTATTGTAACAGGTGCAGCAGGTGAAGAAATCTACTGTGATGAATATGGACGTATTAAGCTGCAATTTCATTGGGATCGTGAAGGAAATTATAATGAGAATTCATCCCACTGGGTAAGAGTAGCCAGTAACTGGGCAGGTGATGGTTATGGCACAGTAGTAGTACCTCGAGTAGGTATGGAGGTCACCGTTGACTTTTTGGAAGGTGATATTGATAATCCCATTGTAACAGGGGCTTTACATAATGGTGTCAACAAAGTCCCTTATGATCTCCCTGCCAATAAAACCAGAAGTGTTTTTAAAACCTCTAGCTCAAAAGGTGGCGTAGGTAGCAATGAGCTTAGAATAGAAGATAAAGCAGGTCAAGAACAAATCTTTGTACAATCTCAAAAAGACTTTGATCAACTTACAAAAAATAATCACACAGTACAAGTTTTAAATAATAGTCACCTTCAGGTGCAAAATGAACACTCAGAAACCATAGTAAAGAATCGTTACCAGCACCAAATTTCTGAAGAACATCATCTGACAGCATTAGACCGTAAAACCCAAATCATGATGAATGATTATAAAACAGTGGGTATAGCAGAACATGAAACCATAGGTACGATTAAAACCACTGAAGCTGGGATGGAAATCCATTTGAAGGCAGGTTTACAAGGTATTATAGATGGTGGCTTGTCACTTACCCTTAAGGCAGGTGGGCAACATATTGTACTTAATCCAGCAGGTATCTGGATGACTATGCCCGTATGGACAGGTGGTGTCCCAATGGAAGGAACACCAGCAATACCGTTACCACCAATGAGTAAAGCAAATACAGTCGTTGCTACAACAGCACCGCCTGTTATCTTGCAACCAAGGCCAGCTACGGTAGTACCTAACTTCCAAAGTGCTAGTATGCAAGGTGCAATGATTATTCCTGTTTGTGGCAAACAAGCTAATGCCCCATGTACTAGAGGGGAGGCTTGTCCATGCAAGAAAGCATTAACCGCTTAATAGCACAATCTAAATCAGCAAAGCCACAATTTGCAGCTAATTTGAATACATGGTTTCTACTGGATAAAGTACGTGGTGAAAAAACCTTACCTGCTTTCTATCAAGGGGGTAACTCAGGGCTTATTGCTAATATTGACTATCTCGTGATGGGTACAGACCATGCAGACCTATTAGAAGCAAGTCCTTTACTGATTAAACTTAATCATACTCAACTAACAGAATCACTCTATCAACATATCCAGCAAGAGCGTAGCGGCCTATTTATCCAAGCCAAAGACGATAATATACTGCCTCATCTGCAATATTTATTTATTATGCAAAGTAAAGAGCAAGGCCAAGTCTATGCTCGTTACTATGATTCAATATTTTGGACAACATTACAACTCAGTTTAGCCGATCAACAATCCGCTATTTGGGGCAATTTACAAAAAGTCTATACCCTAGCACCTGATAGTAATGACAAACAGCTAAACTTTTTTAACTGGACAACACCTAATCCTGGTATTAATAAAACCACTACTCCACCAACAGAGCCAATCTATCTAAGTTCTGATTTTGTAGAGGTTAACGAAACCATACAACTCTACTACCTACTCAGCAAAGCTTGTTATCAGCAACAACTAACCATACCGCAAGATAGACTATCTAATGCCCTATTAAATTTTAGGACTATCGTTAAGACAGGTATTAACCAAATACACTTACTGGAAAAACTAGCCAAACTTTGTATTGAACAAAATAACCTAGCACTAATACCAGAAGTACAGCAGATATTACAACAAGCCGATTTACCAGATTATGACAAAGTTGAACAACTGGTAGACTTATATAAAGGGAACTAATCATGTCAGTAGATCAAGAAAAAAATACAACGGAAACCAAACAACTACCAACCGTACAACTTACCCCTTATGAGCCTATAAGATCAACTGATACCGTTTGTACAACCACAGGTACAGGTTGTAGCTCAGATGATAAAGTTTTTGAAGATATAATTTATATCCCTATGCAAAAAAAGTTTTGGCTTTTAACTAAGCAAGCCTCTTACGAACTTGAATATGCTACTGTTAGCTTATACACCAGCACCAAAGGCATTTTAGGTGCTTCGGCTGAAGAAAAAGCCAAACTCATGGAAAAATTAGATATTTCCCATCTAATGAAATTCTTTTATAACCCTAAACCAGCTGGCTTTCTATCAGAAGAAGATCAAAAACGCTATCAAGAGCTTCAACAACAACTACAAAAATATGGGGAAGATACATGGGAAGGTAAGTCTATCTATGTCTACAAAGTCACTAAAAAACAGTTAGAAGAACTCGATCGTAAAGGTATTCAAATAGCTGAACAACAAGGCTATATAGCTGATAAAGGGGAACTCTATACCCCTGAGCAAGCCATACTAAGAAAACTGCTTGCACAATATGTCAAAAACAAACAAAAGATTATGGCTAATGAAGATACCAAAAAGCAATTTACCACTGTTTTTGACAAACTCAATCAACTACAGCATACCAAGCAAGGCATACAAAATATTGCGTATATACGCTATTTTGCCCCTCATGCCATATTAGAATTACAAGATGAAATTGATAAACTCGATCAACTGGTTAAAAACCATATTACAGTCATCTTAGAATTAGCCACCATAGGCATTGCTACACCAGAGTTTGCATTAGGGCAAAATGCATTCTCCAAAGAAGGTCAGCATATTGTTGAACGGGGTATGCAACGTATCTTCTTTATGCAAACTGAAGAGGCAAAAAAAGAAGGCATTATTGATGAAATGAGCCAGCTTTTTGCAGACTGGCAATTTTTCTTAGGTAATATCGGCGATTCTGTACCCGCTACTGCTTTTATCGAAAAGCTAAAACAACTGATACGAATAGAGAGCAATGTACAAAAATTTGTAGACCATGCCGAACAGCTAGCCAGTCAATTTGTGCCACCAAAATTATTACTTTGGAATCCAGAAGATTACAAGCCACAACCTAATACGGCATTGCTGAATGCACCCATGTCTATGAGAGAGTTTACACGCCCTCTTACTTTTCAAAAACTAAAAACTAAATCAGGGGCAAAAGACCTTTATCAATTCTCTATTGATGACTTAGCTAAACGTACCAAAAATGCTCCTCAATTCCTTAAACGAATAGCCAACTATGCTGCTGAGTACCCCAAGTTAAAAAAACGCCTAAGAGACCTCAACAACAACCATGATGAGCTATTTGAAATTTATCTAACTGAACTAGGCTGTAAACCCATAGAAATTAAAGGCAATACATGGTTTAACCAAGAAAAGCTATTCGATCCTGAAGCTTTATATACATCATTAAGTAACCAAAAAATACAGGTTAAATCATTAGAGAATCCAGTAGATAGAGAAGCATGGGGTAAACTATTACAATACACCATCTTCCAAGATAACTTTTTAAACAAAATCATGGGCTTTGACCCCAGTTATGGCGCACAACTGGTACGTTTTTTAACCAAACATACTGAACAATATGTACCTTTTATGGAATATGCAGCAGAGTTCTCTACAAACTCCCCTTCTTTACCCAACTTCACAGTAGGGGGTGTAGGCGCTAAATTAGTGGTTTCACCCTACCATAATAAAGCCTCGTTGGGTCCTTTTTATCTGCCTAACCTAGCCAATGCTATCCATCCTGTAGTTTCCTTCGATCACCACAAAACCCATCAGCCTATCGAATTAGACTTTGGCTACTTTATCTTTAAACTGGTGGTAGAAGGATCAGGCTTTGTAGGGGCAAGTTTAGCCCTATCAGGCAACCTAGCACTGAATGCTAGTCTTGGACGTTTTCAGGTAGAACTAGAACAACCTGCTTATTTAGGCGAGAAACCGAGAGGCGTAGTCGCCTCCGCAGGTGGTGAACTCTTTGCAGGGGTACAAGCAGGTGTTAATGGTACGGTACAATGTAAATGGTGTCCCCCCAAAGGCACTAAAGGCCATTTTTGGAAACGCCTTGATCTAACCCTGAGACAACTACAGGGCGACCAAACCATCGCAGGTAAACTCAACGATGACCTAGACCCACTGCAAGAAAACAACTACAAAACCCTTGCTTCCTTTGGATTAGGCGTAGCAGGTACCATAGGAGCTGGGGGCAATGCCATGTTTGCACTAACCGCTAATCGAGAAAAAATCAGACTTCATCTAGGATGGGGCTTAACCTATGGCATTGGGGCTAAAGGTGGTCTAAGCTTTGAACTAGACTATGCCTCTGCTATAGATATTGTGCGCATTGTATTACAAGCCATTCGTAAAAATGATAATCGCCCTATTGGTTGGTATGATGATATGGGGCAAGCAGTAGATGACCTACCATCAGGCAGAGATGAAAATAACCAAATTATTATCAGTGAGAGTTTCTATCGCTTCTCCACTGCCCTAATGCTAGTTGGTCGATCAGTAGCTAGCCTAGCCTTTGCTTGGACACTAGGTATTAGCAAAATAGAAACACTTTATAAACAAATGACGGCTGATTATGGGGTAATGGCTGCTCATTTAGCTAATCCTGAACACCTAAGAGAACTAACTGAATGGTTTGCTGAATTGCATCCACAAGCCATTGGTGCGCTTTTCTATCATCTAACTAAAGACCTAGCAGGTAATAACTCATGGGCTAGTATAATTTATATGCACCATTCAAGTAAGCTCTCTACAGGTGAATTAATTGCCTGTCAGCAAGTGGCTATTGCTAACTGCATTAAATGGTTATTAGCCCGTAAAAAACCGAATGAGCGTGATCACCAACTGTATCCTAATACCGCCCAAGCCATTTTTGGGGAAGCCGTATTGCGGATGGATAATGCTGAGGGTACTAATGGCAGTTTAGATAAATATTATCAAGCCATTAATCCCAATAAAACTCAGGTATGGGCAGAAGATGCGGATAAAACCAACTACTATAAAAATATTAAGTTAATTCGTGAAACGATGAAAAGAAAGGTTACTGCTGATAATACACGGGTAACGATAGGTAACCCCATAGGAGACCTTGGAGCATTACAAGCAAGCAGTAGAAAAGCAAAAGAATATTTTGATGGTAATTTTGATAAACTTTTTAAACCTGCTTTTGCTAATAGCTATACCTTAAATGACTTTATCGAGCAACGTAATACCCGTTTGATTGCGCTTAATACACTAGGAGGAAAATCTAATGAACAAACGGTTTAAACAACAATTAATATTACTAGTTTGTTTATTAGTTACTTTAACTAGCTGGGCAGAATTAACCCCTGAGCAAGAAGCAGCTAAACAAAAAGGTATTTTACTCTATCAGCAATCCCATCTATATGAAGATACTGAAAACTACCTATTACCAGCAGTCGAAGCAGGTGATGTAGAGGCAACAGTTTATTTAGGTATTGTTTTTAAAGTCACCATGCCATTAATGGCAGGAAAATATTTAGAAAAAGCAGCTAATCAAGGTGATCTCTATGCTATGTATCAGCTTAGTATGGACGGTGCTATTTGGGATCAGTTTGGTTATACCGAAAATACAAATAAAACGGATTGGAAAAAGAAAGGGGCTGAACTAAGCCTTGAACGAGCAAAACAAGGTGATATAGAAGCTATGCACCTTTACTATAGATTTACAGGCGATTTAAATTGGTTAAAAAAATCCGCTGATGCAGGTTGGTTACCTGCCCAAGAAGATATTACATATCAAGTAGATAAAGGTAAACCACCCTTTGATAAACTAACCAAATCAGAGCAAGAACAACTATTTAGACAGTATAGAGACAGAGCCATTGCAAATGGCTCATTAAAAGTAAAATATCGTGCATTTTTAAGTTATGACAGTGAATTTCATACTCATTCAACGATTGACCAAGCTGTCGCCCAAAAATATTTATTAGAGTTAGTAGAAAAAAGCTATCTCCCTGCTATGGAAATTTATATATATGCATTAAGAGGTAATTCTAAATATTTTAATAAATATGGTATTGAGCCAGACCCAGTAAAAGCCTATGCCTTGACTGCATGGATGGTCGATATGGGCATAAAAAATAAAAATGATTTAACCTACTATACAGAGGGCGCTAATATATTAAATAATGATTTAGAAAATTTAACTTATACTTATGTACCCCCTTTAACTCCCGAACAAATTAAACAAGGTGATATTTTAAAAGAACAATGGGCTAAAACCCATCCGCCTTTAAGAAATAGTAATGACAAATTACGCAATGTTAATAAAGCTTTTGAATAAAAGCAGAGTAGCACTAATGAACAAACGGTTTAAACTAAACTTTATTTGGTTATTTTGTTTGTTTTTAGCACTACCTAGTTGGGCAAAGCTAACCCCTGAACAAGAGCAAAATAAACAAAAAGGTATTTTGCTTTTTAATCAGTCTCGACCAAATGACAATATTGAAAAACTCCTATTAATAGCAGCCGAAGCTGATGATATAGAAGCAATGGTCTATTTAGGAATTGTCTATATAGAGCAAGGTAAACAAGGCGACCCTGAATCCATGTATATTTACTATAAATTTACAGGTGATTTAAATTGGCTGATCTAGGTTGGTTACCAACTCAAGAAAATATAGCTTATGAAGTAGATACAGGTAACCACCCTTTAATAAATTTAATAAAACCAGCAAGATGAGCTTTAACATCAGTACCTTTTATTAAGGCTGAGGAGTTGAATGGAAAGGAATAGGTAGGACTTTATCAATCCTACCTATTTTTATCTATCAGAATCTTTCAATATAAATCTTGAAAGGTTTTACTGTAGCTCTAATAACAAGGCCATTCTTTAATTTACGACTCCAGCGTAAAATAAAAACACCTTTTTCATCTGTAAAAGTGTCCATAAACACCTCCATAAATAAAAGGTTGCCACTACTTAACCAGTATATAGACACAATAATTGATTAGATGTATACTAAAAGAGTAGTCTTTAGTAACCCATTAGTTATTGTACAAGAAGCGAGTGGGGAACTTCTTTAATAAGGTACTATCAATACCTTATTACTATTTAATAAAATGGCTAGGTTTGCTGTAAACATTCCTAGTCATTTTATTTTATAAATCTTTAACTATTTTACACATTCGTATTATCTCCAGAATATAAATCATTAAACTCATTATCAGGCAATGACTGGTTAACTTTTTGTGCTAATTTATAACGATTAGGTATATTTCCACCGCCCTTAAAAGTTTGCTCAATCTTCCCCTTCTTATGTAACTTACTTAATACTGTAGAAACTCTTGATGATGGGGTTTTTCCTTCCACCTCTATACCTTTTGATGTTAAAACAGTCATTATTATTGGGGAATCAAACTCCTGATCTCCAAGTTTTAAAATAATGCTCCATATATCATCAATTAGAGTTCTTTTACGGGGAATAGGTATATTTAATTGAGATAAATCAATTAATTCATTTACCCCTTGACTTTCTTTATCAGTATATATGTTGCCAGTAATCTCTTTAACCTCAGGTGCATCTTGAAGATATGTTGACTTCTTATTTTCAAGATACTCTAAAACACCATATTTACCATGTTGTTGGATTTCAAGCTTTTCAATTTCACCTCTTAATTTATTAATCTCAACATCAAGTAGTTCTAATTGTTTTTTTGTCTGATTAATTTCGTCATCATAAGGTGTATTATTAATCATCTAAAATCTCCAGAATTCTTTATTATTCCAATAATAACACAACAAGAATAATGGAAGCAACAAAAAGATTCGAGTTTAATTGTATAGATTCCGTTGAATATTAATTCAATGTTTAATAAAGGATATGGAGCTTATTCTTTAGAGTAAAGTATGATCAACCATCCTAAAAGGCACGCTATTGTGGTTGTCGTCAAACTTATTTAGAGGATGAAAATTATTTTGAATTTGAACTAATAAACTTTAAACCTTTGGAGATGTAAATAAGCTCTTCAAAATGAGGTAACCAAGCTAAATTATTATTACTATCCCTGCCTAAATATTGGGACTTTACCCAACAAACTAATTGTCTGATTGAATCACCATCATACGGCCTACGAAAGTCCTTGAAGTAAGCCCGTACTGCTCTATTATGTGTAATATTTTGATCTTTAGCTAAATCATCAAGTGAGTCTGACACCTTTAAGCCCTCACTTAAAACTGCGTAAGGCTCATCAGAGTAAACTAGATTTTGTGCAAATACAGAAGTTGAAAGAGCTATTTCCTTTTTCAGGTTTATAGTAGAAGTTTGAGGTGATTATTTATTATGGATTGAGCAAAAGATTTTAATCTTATTTCAGTGATTGAAAATAATATTCTATTATAATTAAGTCATGCTTTTATTCCATTAATCCCTAATAGCTGACCACCTTGATTTAAATAATCAGGTGTACATTGTGTATTGGGATACGAAATAGCATAGCCAGCAAGTCCTACTTGAGAACCATCACCTGCTAATCCCACCACAGAACCTAAAGAGCCATTTTGCCCTAAATCACCACCCTTGCCACCAGCTATAGTATATCCATTAGCAAGTGTTTGACCTTTACCACCTGTTTCGATAGTAGCCTCAATGGCACCATTACCATTAGGTGTAGTACCTATTGCCTCACCAGCACCGCCTCCACCATGAGCTAGACCTACTGTAATCTGGTTATTATTAACTATTCTAAAACCTCTGGCAGTAGCACCACCGCCTCCTCCACCACCAATAACAGCAAAGTTTTGAATTTGTGTAAATTTGTACCCATTTCTGATAGCATCACCACCGTTATAGGCTTTTCCCCCTACTAATGGTGGGATACCATGACCACCTTTACCGACAATGTAGCCAATATTAAGAATAGTAACCATGCTACCCTCAGGAAAGTTATCATCAATTAATAAGGCTGGTTTAGTTATATCTTGTGAGCCTATTATGCCTTCATTCACTAATACAAAATTTTTAGACAATTTACTCATATCAAATAAACTGGACAAGGTAATATTGTATAACGTTTGATCGACTGGATTATGATAAAGCTGATCATCTTTCAAATTTCCATCTGGCAATGGGAAAAATTGATATTTTCTACCCCAATCCCCTATATTAATAACACCCTTTTTTACTTCGTGCATTTTGCCATTAAGATTTAAAATAATTTTATTTACTTTATGATAGGCATTATTCCAAGCTAGTTTTACAAGTATCATAATCAACTAATTCCAGTAGGGATTAGGGTCATAAATAAGATAGCCTTCTAAATGCTCACCCGTTCCATCAGGAGGCACTTCTGTTGCTATATTCCATTTAATTTGACGATCTAAAAAATAGGGAATACTACCTGCTACCCTTGTACTACGTTCAGGATTTTCTCTTTCGTAGGCAATACATACACTGTCTACTTCTGTATCTTTGGCTTGTGCAATAACATTATTAGCCGTTCCTAGAACCAGTGGCTTTTTCTTTTCATCTGCCATAATAAACACCTTATAGTTGTGTATAATCTTCTTGAATGGTCATTAATTCGGTAGCAGATTTTGCTTTTCCCACATATTGATGAATTTTCCCATCATTAGTGTTAGGGTCTAAAGGCGTAGTAACAATTTGTCCTGTTGTACCTAAATAATAGCGTGAACCAATGGTTAATCCTGATAATGCAGCATTAACAGTGCCTAATGGATAAACGGCTACTGTCTCGCCTGAAGCTACCGCTTCTTTAATAAATCCCTCCCCTGGTCGAGTATTAGAATTATCTGCCATCCGAATAGAGGCTGTACCGCTATCCTCAAAGATATTAACAAATGATCCTGCACTAATCGCTTCACTTGCCATAATAATATCAGGTGTTTCGGTAGTATCAGGTAGCATTGAAACATCCAGTTTACCTTCACTGTCTAACGCAGGGATTTTTCCTGCATCAGCCGCACCTGTACTGATCGTAATTGCACTCACTAACTTACGTACACCATTTACTAATGTTAAAATCTTTTGTACTGCCATCATTTACCTACCTATAATTCAATGGGGTCTTGGATATTTAATAAAATTGTTTTGTCTGCTATTGCTGTACCAATAAGTACACAATAACCTTTATTTAAAGGTGTTTGAGTCAATGCACCCTCTACCCCTAAATAAACTCTATCTAAATTAAAGTTAAAAGATTGGTCTGTTAGTTCACCCTGTCTTTTAATTTTTATAGGATTATTTTGCATAGCTCCAGTTACTGCTATACCTGCAATAAAGAATATATTGTCACTGTCTGAACTATCGAGTTGATAAGCCTTACCTGTTTTTACATAGACTACTTTTAAAGCTGAAATAGTTTGCCCTGCATTCACTGTCAACAGATCGGTATCACCATCCTTACCTGCTGCCCCTCTAATACCAGCCATGACAATGTGTGGTTGTTTTGTGATTGTATTATTAACCACGATTTGAGAGGTATTATCCGCATCAATTACTTTCATCGCGTGACCTCTGGTTCAATAGTTACGCTACTTGGACTAACTACTGATAACACTTCACCTGAAGGAGCAATAGCTTCTATATCATAGATAGCATTACGCCAACAAAACGTTGCTGTTACTTCCGCAGGAATTTGTAAGATAATTACATGGTTTTGAGCATCTACAATAACCTGATCCCATTGATAAAATATTTCTTTACTGTTGATATGGGGTCTAATGCTTGCTCTTGCTGTAAATCCTGTTAAGTCATAAGGTTTATAGTAAGAAATCATGCCATTTCCTAAATAAGGACGTTTGCAACAGACTGTCATTTGGTTGATTTCAATAATATCTTTATCTATAACCATAGCTATTACAGGGCATTCTGTATTTAACTCAAAAGGATTTTTGACACAGCTAATAGTCACAGGCCAATTATCAGGAATACCATGATCTTTTACTAAGAGACGAACAGGTGCTTTACTAATAAGTTCTGAAATAGGTCTATAAACTATTTCGTTATCAGCTAGTTTAAATCCATAATTAAAGGTTTTACCTTGTTGTATGGTTATATCTATTGGTTGTGTCATAGCTATCCTCTTTTAAGGATAAAATTATGTCCCTTTATGGTCTTGTCAAGATTTTTTGTTATTATTGTCTGCAAAAGCATTACTATAATTGATTGCATAGAACTCATTGCCTAAAAAATACAGTCCTCCCCCTGCGGTATAAGGACTGTCTATAATTTTATGAAAAGTTTTAGCTGAGTCTTTAGAAATATAAACTTTGCCACTTTTTCCCTGCGTTCCCACTCTGTAGATAATCCCTGCTGGAATAATCTCTTTACCGTTCTTATCGGTTACTTTTTTCTGGTAGCAGGTAGCCACAATATCACCATCTGCTTTAGGTGTCCTTTTGAGGACTTCAAAGGTCTGTGTTTCAATATCAAATTTAACCAGTAGATTTTCTTCATGCTTGGGGTAAGACCTAAAACAAAATAATACTTCAGTATCACTAATGACCGTGCCATACTTTCTACCCCATGTTATAGGAAAAATATCTGCATAAAGCCATAAATATTTATGGTGACGATAGGTAGTATCATTTTCTGAAATTAAGTTTGCCCCAAACTTTAATTTTGCAGTATCAAATTTATATATTTTTCCATCAATATAGAGATGGAAGAAGGTTTCCAAATTGGTATCAGGATCATTCATATCTTCTATAGAACTTTCCCCTGCATAGTTTGCCGCCGCTTCATCATATCTTTTGTGTCGAGTATTAGACACTAATACAATTTCTTTATCGCCAACTGTATCAGCCCAAAGGGTATGGTATATATTCCAGAATGCACCATCAGTACCACCAAACTTTTTACTCGTCTGTGAGTTACCAGAAGCATCATGTTCAATCACTTTGGTTTCTTCAAAGGCTAATGCCCCATCTTCACGTAGTTTAAAATAAACTCTTAACACTGCCGTTTGTGAGTCATAAACATTATAGGTTCCACCACCACTCGTACTTGTTCTTTCACTATAGTGACTACGAACACCTG
Source organism: Entomomonas asaccharolytica (assembly GCF_016653615.1). Lineage (NCBI taxonomy): Bacteria > Pseudomonadati > Pseudomonadota > Gammaproteobacteria > Pseudomonadales > Pseudomonadaceae > Entomomonas > Entomomonas asaccharolytica. Next base: position 2,479,726 of record NZ_CP067393.1, read on the forward strand.
ATAGATAGATGGCGAATCCCTTACTTGTACCTACTATTAATGGCTGCCCTAGTAGATTAGGTAAATAGCCAAGCCATTTACCACCCTCTTTTGGTGGTACGCTTATCAATGATGCCGCATCACGCCATTTATCAGCATTTTCTTCATATTTTTCTAAATAAAAAAATGCTTCTTCTGAAGAGTGAGTTGGCGTTACCTGTAGTCTTATAGGTGTATATGAGCCATTTCTTGTATCCAGTACAAAAATAAACAACGCCGCTTGTCCATAACCAGCATAATAATCTTTATAGGTAATACTGGTCGATGTTTCTTTTAGTATCTCAGGGTTAGGATTTTCACAAAAACAAACACCGCCCATAATTCTAAGTGAGTTGTAAGCCATTGCATAGCTGCCACCTATTGCTATATAGGGTAATAACGCTCCGCCTCTTGGCTTTCTTTGAGCAATGGATATATCTAATTGTTTTAATGTATTTGAGTTTTCAAAAATTGTCATCGCTAAATTACCCAAGTAGCCATTGCCTTTTAGCTCTTTTCTTGCAATGCCTCTTTCAATAAAAAAATAACTCCAACACCTTGAGCGTTTTGCACCTTTGTAACCATCAGGCCAGCTATCAGCATCATTCCAGCCATCTAGTGAGCCTGTATTATTATCTTTATATCTGATATTTTCACTGACTGAAATAATAGATCGCTCTACTGCTGAAGCCCTATATTCAACATAGGGTTTTTCACTGCTTTCACTACCCAAAGAGTAATATAAATAACCTAATTTTTTAGGTTCTCTTTTGATTTTTATAGAACCTTCTTTTATTTTATTTTTTACATTGGGGTTAAACACATCACGCCCTGTATTTAGTTCTATTACATGGGTTTCTGCTTGTTGTTGTAACCACTGAACCTCGTTAAAGGTAGCCAGTATGCCAACTAAACATACATTGCTATCAATCACTTTGGTATTAATAAATTGTCCTGATTTTATGCTTTTCCCTATATAGCCTTTATAAAAATGATTCATGTACAGAGCATTACTATAATCTAATGTTTTAGCCCTGTTTTTAAAATAGGAAGCATATTTTTGACCACTGACTGAGGCGATAGATAACGAATGTAAGTATTTACTCATCTATCAGTTCCTCTGAATACACGAACTCTTTCCAAAATCCATTGGTGGTATCGTAGTAAATTTCATACGATTGGTGGGCTGCTGAACCAAAATAATTAATGCCCAACTCAGGGTATAGGCTTGGCAAATCAGGCTTGGTTAGCTCAGTTTTGTCTGACTTATTAATAAAAAATAGTTGTCTATCCCATGAGGTAGGATTTCTACCATTCCATAGCACATAACAGCTTTCTTCATTAACAGGTAATACTAAACTTCTACGAAAGCCCATATTTTTAACAGTAGCAATATAGCCACTGGTATTTTGTTTTATAGCCCATTCATTAGCAGGGTAGATAATATTTAAGTAATCAGTACTTTCAAAAGGTATCAACCCTTTAAAAATTTGTTGTCCTGCATAAGTAAATTGTTCATTGTCTTTTAAACCACCACTATTAAGCTTTTGGTTATCTAATAAGATACCATCGCCATTGTCTTTAAAAGTAAATAATGCCAGCTGCATACCTGTATCTGTAATAACTGCATTAAAATAACTTTGAGGATAATATTCATCAGGTAAGATATAGCGAATAACATTATTATTAACATCCTCTAAAGATAAGGTTTTATCTATTCGATTTGTTTTAAAGTATCCATATAAATTAGGGATACCACAAATAGAAGAGGTATTGAATCCTTTGCTATGTTTGGCGTGTACGATTGAGTTTTTATAAGCTCCAATAGTTATATCATTATCAGTAATCCAGTTAATTCTTGCTTTATATTTATCCGTTATCGTTCCTGCACCACCATAGTCAAAACACATAAAATGTAGATAATCGTCATGGATAACAAAAGTATAACTGTATGTACTATTATATTTTGGGTATGGTTCACCACTCACTACTGTATCATAGGGCGTATGAGCAAAATCTAAGATAATTCTTTCAACAATACCCATTTTGAGAATCGCACCGTTGAAAGGGTCTGTTAATAACAATAATAATAATTGATCATGTATCTTTTTTGAAAAAAATAACGATAATTCTACGGGTCTAATCATCAGATACGGTCTCCATTTGTGCCACAAGAATAGAGTTGGCATTGGAGGCAGCAGCAGCTATTTGTGCAAAAGACTCTGCTGCTCTAGCTACGGCTGGATTAAAGGAAGGATCAGGACGATAAGCATCTATTTTAAGTTTTTCGTAGGTATTACCAGCATCCAATTGAGCGGTGGCAGCCGTTAGTTTTAAACGCTCAAAACCCAGTTCATTATCATAGTAACTGCCTAATGCTCTGTAGTAAGCATTATAGATATTGGCTTTGGCTTCGGCTATTCTGGTTTGATAGTTAGGCATATCCATGAATAATTTATAGAAATCAGCCATTGCTTTTAATAGGGCAATTTTTAAATTAATCGCCTGTTCTACTGCAAATTTGAGTAAATCGAGTTTGACATTGATCTCATTGATCATGATTTCTTTATTGGCTACTGAAATAGTATCACTGGCATTTTCTTCTACTTGGGCAATGGCTGATACCATTGCACCCATAGGAAGAGTAAAGCCACGACTAGAGAATTCAGCATAGATTTGATTTTTCTCTATGTGAGCCGTTTTATAAGCATTATCCCTTGCCTGATTCCACACTGCCCTAAACACTTGTTCACTGTTGCCATACGGGTCTTCGCCTGAAATCACTTTGCATAGCCATTCTTCAGGTAATGTTCTTAGGCAGCATTTGAGCAATGGGAAGTATTTATCTATAAGCTTCTCTGCTTCAGTATCTAGCCATTTAATAAAATCATTATCTAACCCATCAGGAATAAGGTCATCTATAGATAAAGAAGGTGGTGGTATATAAGGTTTATTAAATTGATAAGATAGATTATGTCTGCTGACATTGCCCAAATAATCAGAAAATCGTATTCTGCTAGCTGTTTGTCTGGCTTGACTGATGCCTTCGCTAACAGTTTGCATGTTGCTATTTAATACTGTATCTACTGTAACAGCCATTTTAACTACCTTCTAATTCTACGCTGTGATAAGCCCACTTCAAATTCAAGGCTATCTATTTCTGCATACGTTATATCTTCTAATACTAAGTTCATGCGCCAATATCGCCCTGCCACACCTTTGGCCATAAAGGTTCTGCGCTGGCTTTGAGTATCCTCGAATCTGTAAACGTTGGTATGTTTGTCATCTACCACGACTTTTAAATACACATCACCATCACTACGAATACCAAGATAAGCAGATGAAACACGTTTGATATTAGGCATTCCCCAGTCTTTTGCGCCTATATCTAGTTCGGCATTGATTAGTTGTCCGTTATCGGTAATACCCGTTAGGCGATAGAGGCCATCTGACTTAATGCCATAGGTAACACCATTACAATTAGCGAAAGATGTAAAATCAAAGTTGTCATACAAAGATAATGCGAAATTAGCGACATTGACTGCATACTGGTAATTTTTAGTATCCTGTGGTGAAACTTGGCTAATTAATTTGATTTTTTCTTCAAACAGGAGTTGCAAAGTGGTAGCAAAATCAATTTGTTCATTAATATAAATTGATTCATTTCCATCAATGGTAAATACTAAAGCAACCTCTATGCTATCTTGTATTTCAATGGTTTCAGTAAATAATAGAACGGTTATGCTGTCGGTAGTTTGTTCGGTATTGATAACGATATATTCTTGTAAGTCTATGGTGTCGCCTGTCTCGTTACTACTGGTAAATGATCCCGTTGGTAGTGGTAATTGGTTTATAAACTCAGCATAGTATTTCCTATCCGACATGATCATATTACGAAGAGGAATAGGTGTTAAAGCTAGATCAGCTACACCACCATTAATAGCTAGCATAGGTAGCTGAACAAGAGCTGGCATCATGCCAAGAAAAACACCTATTTGTATTGGTGGTGAAGGATCACTGGTAAAGGGTTCTGTCTGGATAGGTATAGCTGATTCAAAACCACCATAAAATTCTTGAAAGAAATTACCCTTTAAATTAAGTGGATTAAAAAAGTAGTTACCTACATCTAACTCGCCTGTTAATGCTGGCATCACGCCATTAAGTAAATTACTATCAATATTGGAAAAGCCACCAGTCATTGTTATTTTTGCTATAGCGAGATTATTATCAATGCTGATAAATTCAGGATTATCAACAAAGTCATTAATCATATAGAGGGTAGATTCTGCAAAGATATTGCCCTTTATGGTGTTATTACTTTTATAGACTGTTTCAAACTCTCCGTCTATTTCAGCAAAGTAGCTTATCTCACCTGATAAAGCTCTGATCATAAAGCGTGGTCGGTACATTAGCTCTACATTGACAATCTGTTTTATAACACCTGATTCAATAATATAGCTATGCAAACTACCATCTAGCTCATTGACCTTAAATAGAAAGCCATGTGCTACATGGTAATAATTTCTTATGTCTTTACCATCAGATAAACCGCAAATAATACCTATAAAGTTCTGTGGCACATTAAAAGAGAATTGGCAATTATCAGCAAAACTGACTACACTAACTGCACCAGCGTTCCAGCCTGTCATCGGTTTAACAGATTCTTGTGAAGGTACTGCTGGTTTGCCAGGTATTGCTGGGTAGCATACGGTTTCTGGTCGATACTCGGACACAAAGCGTACTGTACCATTTTCAAAGACTATTTCTGTATGTAGCTTATATTCCACTCTACAAAAAGCAGGTCTACCAGCTTCAGCAGGTATTTCAGGAATATAAGAATAAATACCTGTTTTAATTAATTTGTTCATGCAGTCGTTGGGAAGTAATAACCACCTGACCCAATAGGGATAATTGCACCTGTTGTAATATCAGGGTTGGTAATAGTTAAGTCTGCGCCCATATCACTGACTGTTCCCTGTATTCTGACTTCGGTTGTCGCTACACCGTTAGTATCAGATTCTTTTACCAATCTATAAAACGTTGCACGCCCCGTATTGATGGCTGTTCCATTCCACTGTTGATTACTGCTTTTAATCACTCGCCCTAATGAGTCCACTTCAAATTGAAGCGGTGAACCATCAGATGCCCTAATCTCTACTAACATAGTGGCTGATCCAATAGAATCATCTGCGGTATCTGGTACATTACCTGCAAAGAGGCGTAATACAGTATTGTCGATAGCCTCTTTTAATGAGGATGTACTACCTATTTGCAGTGCTAATGCTTTTGAAATTTTAATCATAGTGTCACCTTATAAACTTGTACCTGATAAATAAGAAAGTCTGGTTTTAACCTTTAGTTCTTCTGAAACGGTTTTTGGCGTAGATAACCTTGCAATGGATAATAAAATGCCATTACTAGAGCCTTTAATGTCACTGGATACTAAGAAATAGCCATTGATCGTTTGTTCTTCAGCAAAGGTAAAGATGGCTGGATTACTGATATTTGAAAAGGTATTATTGCTATCAAATAATTTATTCCATAAAGGGCGGCTAGTTTCCTGATAGCTGATTACTTCTCCTATATTGGGAATATCAGCAGCTTTAGAAGCAGCAGTTGGCACATAGTTACCCTTAAAGATACCGCAATAAAAATTACTAATAGGTGGTGCATCACCAAAAGGAGAACGCATTAAGAAAGCAACACCTTCATTGGGGATCAGGTTATGTTCTTGCCATTGATCCACGATATTGCCTTGTTTGTCGTAGACTGTTGACTCCCATACAAAACCATCTAATACAATACGGTCTAACATGTGCATACCTCGCCATCTATTTCAATTTCCCAATAATCACCAATGGCAAGGTTATTATCAGCATGACTATTTTTATCTAATGAATTAACAATAAGTTGTCGTCCATTGTGTTCTAAGTACCCTGCCGCCCCTGCTTGTTTGACTTCAGGTGCATAAATACCTTTATTGGGCGTTGCTATTTCGCCACTCATACCAGCTACCACTTGCCCATAACGACAAAACCAAGCAGCCCTACCATCTGGCAATGGTGTATATGTGCCTTTGATAGCGTCTGTATCAGATACTTTGATTTGGTTTATTTGATCGTTTTCGAGGTTGGATATAAAGTAGGTCTTATCTGCTACTACATAAATACCATCTGCTACAGGTGCAATAATGCTAATAGGTGATGGGTATTGTAAGAATCCACGCTCTGCCCTAATTAAATGAGGCATAAAAGGAGCTGAGAAATACAGGTAGTTGTCGATACTACCAATAATCACGCCATGATAATTAGTAAGATTAGTAGCATAGGGAAATGGATACATATTGCCAGTAGCAAGGCGTTTAGTGTCTGATGTTATGCTGACAATGTGATAACTATTATCAGCAATACCTTGATAATATAATGTCTCTGAATTTTGTTCAGTGGCGTAAACATTACCCCTAGCGTTACTGTTAATTTGAATAGAGCTATTATCAGGTACATCCATAAAGTAAATATCTGCCCCTGATTCTTCGCCCTCTTCACCATTGCTAGTCACTGCTATCTTATAGCGTCCACCCTGTAAATTACCTTTACCAATAGATAAATTAACTTTAGGATTAGCAATTATCCATTGCTTAACTACTCGGTCTTTAATCCGATAAGATTGGTTGGCAATAATAAGATAAAGCTGCTCGTTAAATAACGTACCAGCTACAGTTCCATTCTCAGGTACATTGGTTAATGTTTCTGAAGTACCTGTTAATGTATCAAAACAAATTAGCTGATCACTATCGACAATGATTAAATCATTGCCAATGCTAAATAATGCTCTGATATTTTTTCCTGCTAATACTTTTTCAAAGCCAGTACGTAAACTAAGTAAATCACCAGCATCTAAATTAACAATGCTTCGTACAAAGCCATCTGGTAATCGTTCAATGGCTGTCACATTATTTGATCCTAACGACCAATTAATTACACGTTCCATATCCACTCCATAGCTATAGGTTGAATAGCTGAACGTCTACGTAAATTTTGGTCTTTAATTTGTTGGCATTTTTGTTCAAATAAAGCTAAGTTAGTAGCGGCTCGATTAGGATCAAATATGTCAGCATCAGCAACACTAAAGGCTGAATACTTAATGTAATGCAGTAATACACGATAATCTTCTTCATTAATATCGGGTATTATTTGGTTAATATCTTCTAAAGTTAGTCGTTTCAGTGGTTTTCTAATGACTCTTAACTGGATATTAACTGGATAATGGTATTTTTTAGTTAGGATCATTTCCCCTGCTTCACTGTTTAGTAGTAATGAGTAAGGTACAGGATCAGCCACATTAGCAGAAATAATACCAAGATTATCCCCTGTTTCTCTAACGATGGCCTGTTTGATCTCTAAAATACGTTGATCAAAGGGTAAAATATGCTGTTCTTTAGGTACATATATTTGTGTTAATGGACTGCTGGTGTCATAGAATGACATGGTTTTTTTTGCAAACTCATTAAGCGCATCAGTAAGATAGGTAATAAGCATAAAGTCGCTAGTGAAATAACTAGGTATTTTATCCTTCTCTTCTTCACGATAGATTTTAATGAGTTCACACACTAGCATTACTGCATAGCCTCTTGTTGAAAGGCAGTCCATGCTTTGGTGAGTTGTGATTGACTCACTTTAAAGCCAGCCTGTTTAATCACAGCCTCAAGATTAGGATAGCCAGCACTGTATTCATCTGGTTGTAATTTTTTAATAGCTTCTATAATCGAAGTAATTACCTGATCTTTAGCAGGTTTTTCTTCTTGTTTGACTTCTACCATGTTTCTGATAATACAGCCCATCAGTGCTGCTTTTTGCTGGAAGCGTGAGCTAATATCTGTTCCCTTGCCGCCTTTCTTTGCAACAAGTGCTGAATGCCCTGATTCCAAACAAATAACTACTTTTTCTTTACCCACTGGTGGTAATACAGTAATAGTTGCATAGCTCATTTTATTTATTCCTTATTAACGTTATTGATAGTCCAGTTGGATTTACCTACACCAACATGGTCAACGATTAAGATGGCTTTACCCTTATCTCCAGATAAAGCAGCATCAAGGGTTAGTTTGATTTGATTTAATACATGGGTTACTTTGCCTGTCACTAATAATGGCTTAACAGTTTCTGTATTAAGTGGCGTACCTGCTAGATAACAATCAGCCGTTTCATCATCACCAATCTTGATAGTGCCACTATCAAATGCTTCTTCTACAATAAAATACCCACCTGTAATAATGGTGTCGGGATGAAGAGCTAAAGCATAACGTTCCGTACGTACTGAAAAATCACTAGGGTATAATTCAATAACGGTGCTACCACTGTATTGATGACGTGAATGTTTAGTGATAAATGCCTTATCTGGCTTGTTACTTGGTTGTCTGTTCATTAGTCATCTCCTAGTATTGCACAATCAACAGTAAGCACACCAAAGTCTTCTACCGTGCCTGAGTAGCTAGAGGGGAATGTTGGTTTTAGGAAGCCAATAATACGACCATGTGCTACACCTATTTGGTTACCATAGTTAAATTTCTCAGTATCCCAAGTACCATCACCAATACGGGCAAAGGCTACCGCCTGACAACCAGCTAAACCTATACGCACACCGTTGACTTTACCATCTGCGCCCCATTTCTCACCTGCTGGAGCATGTAAAGTATTAAAGACTCGTTCGGTTTCGTGAATTACTGCACCATCATGGGTAACGATAGCACCCGTAAACCAAGGGTTATTTTTGCCACGTTCAGAGGCATTGATAATAGACTTCATAAAATCAGGGTCTTTTTTTAGTTCCCCAATAGCAGTAGCATCCATAAAGATGATGTAGTGCTTTTTACCACTGACAATTAATGGCTTGATATTGTGACGCTTAGCCATTGTAATCATGTCGGTAAGCATTTTATGGTTAGGCGTATCAGTTGCAGTTAGTACGTTATTCCCCGCTTTTACAAGTTTGCCACCTGACCAAACACGATAACGGTTTTCAGAAGGTGCTTTGACATCTTTAGCAAAGGCTAGTTGTTGGAAGGTAGGATCATTACGTTTAGAACCATCTAGGTTGTAGTCATAGCTAATGCCTAACAAGGTTAAAAATGCTAGTTGATCTACACGATCAGCTAACCATTCAGAGAGTTGTGGATTAGCTACTTTGGCAAATTGAATATTACCTCGCTGGTCATCCATACGACCTACGTTTTTAACCGCATGACTTAAACGATCTAGGGTAATCTCCTGATCATGGGCAGTCATTTCTTCTTCATTGCCCACTAATTGATTATCACCAGCTACCCCGTCTTTCATGAGAGGAGCTAATAATTGAAAGATAGCTTTTGCACCTTGCTTAGTTTGAGTAAGTTCAGTGACATAGGTAAATACAGCCTTTGCACCTTTACCTAAAAACTTAGGAAGTTCTGATTGTTTTTTAGCTTCATACCAGATGTCTTTACACCAAGCTATTTTTTGCTTGGATTGCTGTTCGGCAAAAGAGGTTTCCGCCATAATAAAATCTCCAATATTTAAATTTAGTTTCAATGTCTTTGATTTAACGTCCATTGACGAAGAAACGACCTTTAAATGCTGTCGGCGCATACCTGTTTTACGTCCAGCAGACGAAGAACACTATTCTTAGTGAGCGAGCTTAATTATTAAAGCGAAGGATATGGATAGAGGATAAGTTATAGACTATCGAATAGAAATAAATATAGTAAACTTCCTCTATCCATGCTAATTAAGTTATGTCCTTTTTATTAGTTGTCAAGTATTATCATATAATTTTTTGCTTATAAGAAAACACCACGTTTGAAGTTGGGTATACTTAAATTTACAAAAAAAGTAGCAATTATGTATTGCAAATATTAATTAAATACCTCATTCCTTAAAATTAAGTATAAAAATAGTTAAACTATAATAATGACTTTATAAAATATCCTTCCTAAAACTAACACATATAAAAAGCTTAGAGATAAAAAATATATTAGTATTCCCATAGTACAATACAAATAAGATTCACTAATAAACAAATTTATTACACCCATAATGATTAAACATAACAATAATCCTGATGCTATGAAAGCTTCGGTCATCAGGTTTTTAAAATGCCCTGTTTTTCTCATATTTGCAATTAACTTTCTATCCATTATTGCTGTCAAAATAGCTATCGAAGTAATTAAAAATCCGAGAAGCACGCTACTTAAATTAATTACAATATTATTAACTTCAAAAAGACGAGTTGGATTAATATTTAAACAAAACCAAATATAACTATGCACAACCAATAATGATATAAAGCTCTGTGTTGAGCAAAATATTCTTCTAAAGTTTTTTATCACCCGTTCCAAAATATTCATTTATGGATTCTCTACATTCGTTCATTGCTGAATCAATCACTTTATGAATGGTACCAGAAGGAGGATTTCCATTTGTTTCAATTTCTTGAATAGAGTAAACTCTATCAGCAATCAAGTCTATTGGATAAATAGCTCCATTCTCGTCAACTACAGCTTTTGCCTTAGTTGCCCCCATCTCAAAAAGCTCTCTAACTGCAAATTTTAAATTATCTTTTAGGGACTTATTGCTATTTCCCTTTCTTCCATCAATTCTCATTTCAACATACATACTATCTGCATCTGAACTATTAAGCATTTGTAGAGTTTGGGCAGAAAAATCATTACTTGGAATCATGTCTGGATTTGTTGGTTTTGGAACAGTAATTTCTATTCTTTTTAAAATAGAATTTCCGCTCAACAGTCGTTTAATTGCATCCGCTCTAATTACAGGTATAATTGACACATCCGTACCCCATTTCTCCTGTAGGAAAGTCTCTAATCTTTTAGTAGTACAAGCATTTCCATTTCTGCACCATCCTAAAATTTGATTTTCTGGATAATATACAAAGCAATTCTTTTCAATTAATCCATTTTCTCCTAGATCAAGGGGTTGCCCTTCATTCTTAGGTAACCCATATTCAAGATCTTGTTTTCTAAACTTTCTGAACTCTCCAGCAATTGAAACAGGCCTAGTTCTTTTTTTTACACCCCAAAGATCATATAAATAGTTAGATGTCGTCAAAGTTGAGTCTATTTGATCATCCATCATCATCTCAAAACCACTTTCCACTTCATTTATTTCAGCAGTTGGCATAATTGTAATCTGGAAAAAATCAATTGTATATTTTCGCTTCTGTAATGGATCAGACATAACCATTTCCTTTTGATAATTAATAACTATTTTATATAAGGTTAAAATAACTTATATACTAATAACCATCAATAAAAGAAGGCATATCGCCACCATTATTAGACTAAAGTATAATATTAAACTCACCTTTTACTATATCAGGACAAATGATTTAAATTCTGACCAATAGATTATTCAATTAAATAAGAAATAACTAAACTAGCCTTTCTATTATTAACTTTCAAAATCAAACCTCCCACCATTATCTCTAAATCTTTCATACTCTTCTTCTGACATATCAGCAGGATCAACAATTATATCTTTACCTGATGTGCCTTTTTTGGAGATTTGTGGTGTAGCTTTATTAGCACGTGCTAACTGCTCTTCAACTTGTTCCTTGGTTAAAGTTGGTTTTTTCTGTACTGGTTGAGTAGTTTGCCGATTGGTTAATATTTCTACTTTACTAACAGCATAATCTAAACTTTCCTTAAAAGTTTTAGTACCACTTTCAATAGTAGATTTAAAGAAGGCACTAAATACTTCAAAGGCATCAGGATCAAAATTAGCAGATTCATCATTTAGATAATCATACTTTTCCAAAAACTCATCAGCATATTTTTTATTTTCGGCTTGAGTAAGTTGTTCTTGTTCCTGCTGTTTGGCCTCTTCCCTTTCTTTGATAACCTTTTCAGCTATTTTTAATGCCTTTTCTTCAGTGAGTTTATCATGGTAAGTGTCTATTTGTTCTTGGATTTCCAGTGCTTTATCATCATCACCTATTGCCATTGCTTCATAGTAATCACGTCTTAGTTGCTTAATATTAAGTTCTGGTTCTTTAGGTGGTTCTGCTCGTTGTTTAGTTTGTGCAGAAGCAGCACCTTGTAAACGAGCAAGCTCTAATTCTAATTCACGGTACTTTTGACTAAGTTCATTCGCTTCATGTACTTTTTGTTGGAATCGCTGATAAGGTACAGTTTTAGAAGGTTGGCTTGTTGTTTCTTTGTTACCTTCTTGTTGTTCATCAGTTATTTCTTCTGTTGATTTATCTACTGTTTCTTTATTGGCCTCTGGTTTATCAGTTACTATTTCTTCATTGGTAACTTCATCAGCATCAGGATCATAAGGTAAATCATCGTTGATCGTATTTATTGCTTCATTTGACATAGTATTACTCTCTCTATTGTTAATCAATTTGTGGTGTTCTAATTCCCTGCGTCATTCCCACATCAGGATTGGCAGGGGTTAAGGGATTAGTGTTAGTTGGATTAGCTAATTCAGCATTAGGTAGTTGTTGAGTAGGTGTAGCTACAATAGGTGGTTGATCTTTATCTTGATAACCTGCTGATTTTAATAACTGGTCAGCAATAGGTGCTGTTTGTGGCGTAGCAGCTATAACATTAGCAGCCTGTACACCGCTATAGACTGATTCAATACCTTTATTGACTGAGTCAGCTTTGATTCTTTCGGCTTCGGCTTGTAGTTTTTCAATCTTGGCCATAATTTCTTGAGCCTTGGCCTCCTCTACTGGATCAGTTTGTGGTTCTTGCATTTTGGTGAGTGCATCTAGCATGTCTTGTTTATCGGTAATATTGCTGTATCTAATTAAAATACGGATAAATTCAGAGGTAACTACTTGTGGTACTTTATTAGCCAATTCTATTAGTTGGTTAAATTGGCTGTTATCAAAGGTAATTTGCATCGGTTGTTCACTGATCACTACATCATATTCACCAATGGTAAGATCATTTAAGATACGTCCATCTTCTAAAGGATAGTTAAGGTAGATTTCTTCAGATACTTGTTTACCATTAATATCCCTATTGGTAATTCTTCTAGTGCGTGGTAAATCGTAGAAGGTCTGAATAAGTTCAATAAAGAAGCGGCCTACCATATTACGAGTGCGAGCCAATGAGTCTAAAGCTAAAGCGAGTTGTTGTTGTGCTGCAAATTGGCGACTCTGTATAGCTACGCCACTAATCTCTTGGCCTTGCTGCCCTAGCATGGCTTCATTGATACCTGTTACATCATGGATTGCTACGGTTGCTCTATCCGTTAAGTTGGTAACACCTGAAGGAATAGGATTAGGTTGTAGTTTGAAGGGTACTTTGGATGGATCGGTATCATGCTTTAGAATTAAATTAAGTCCAATCGTAGAACCTACTTCACTTAATTTCTCATTGGACATATTAGCAAGGGTATTTTCCCAGCTAACAAAACCACTATTAGCCGTAGTATTAACAATATGCAGTGATTGACTAAGGGTTTTATTTAATAGTTTTTGTGGGTCTTTGGCATTATCTACTAAGCCAAGGGTAAGGCCACGCCTAAACATAGGAAAGTAGGGAATTATTGTAAAATGGTTGTAAGGTGAGATTTCATTGTATAAAACGGCATTGGAGGTAGTAGCCACTCTTCTTACTACCCTACGTTGCATTTTATGCAGAAAATAACCACTCGCTATTAAATGGTTTTTTTGTTCTTCTTTCAGTGCATGAGCGATACGAATATCACCAGTAGGAGTAATAAACACATCTACTTGTTCATTTACCCAATATTGACGATCAATAATTCTATAACGTTTTATGCCATCACTACATAATCTGGCACTGTTGGAATAACTACCTGCAAAACTATTACGTGTTTCTTCTTCATCTAGTCCATCACCAAAGTTGTTAGAGGGTTCTTGTGCCTCTAATAATGTTTTTAATTGTGATGGGTTAATATCGTAAGTACTAGCAATTTCATCTATGGTAAACCAACGAGTAACTATAACATCTTGCCAGTTATCAGGGTCATAGTCGTTAGCATCAGGATCAGGTATAACATCCAGTGGATCAAGTATATTTATTGAGATTTCACCAAGAATAGTATCATCGTAGCTAATACCTATATCATAGTAACCACGCTTCATTATTAAACCATCTGCAAAAAGCTCTGTTTCTTTCCAATGAAAATTAATATTGTCTGCTATTTGCATAGCTAGCTTTGATAAAGTAGCCGCTAGTTCGTCATTAGACATACCACCACGAGGACGATAGCTAATATCTGCTCGATTGGCGATCTGATAGCCAATGGCTGCATTAATCCTCGGTAGAATTTGGTTAATGGTTAAGGCAGGTTTCTTAAGGCGTTGCATGACTGCTACGGCAGCATCAGACCACTGCTTACCAAGATAGAAAGCTTCATTTTCTTTCGCTTCCTTACAATAATCACTGTGGCCTTTACGCATACCGTAGTTGTAGCGTTGCCAATTCATAGCGCATAGTTGACTATCATCCGTTTCTTTTATATCTAGCTCTTCATTTACTATCATTTTATGCAGCCATGTAATCTAAATCTGAGTTAGTAAGGTTTTTCTGCCAATCTGGTGTATAACTATCATCCGCTTGGATAGGTGCAGCAAAGGTTAAAGCTAGAGCATCACCATCATCAGGGGATTTACCTGTTTCTTTCTTGATTTTTTCTTTTGAATCTAGTTTGATTTGCCCATTGTGGGTAAAGGAGTAACTAGGTGCAGTTAAATCCATGTGCAAGCGATCAGTATCTGGAATAGAAGGTGTAATAGGATCAGCTATCCAATCTGCCATTTCTCCCCATATTTCAGCACGTTTATTGTAGTATTTGCGTGGATCACTAGGTTTAGCATTGAATACTACAGGCGTGACACGTTTACCATGCCCCCATAATACTAGTAAGTCATAAACACCAGCACCTAATCCACCCGTAATATCAATAAACATCATTCTAATACTAGGATCATTGCGTAATAGGTTGGCACAGATACTAGCTACTTCTGGCACAGATAGACCATTATATGATCCTTCTTTCCAAGCGATACGGCCTTGTCGATGGTAAATACTGGTATCATCATCACCATAGCGAGCCACATCTACACCTACCACATGCGCGCCTATCCTTTGAATGTGTGCTGCTACTTGCTTTCTAGCCTTGGTAACAGCAAAGGTACTTACTAATGGCTGGTGGCCTACTTTTTGGAAAGCGAGATCACAGGTAGCAGGATATTCTTGGTTAAATACGTCTTTACTGCCGTTAAAATCTGAGAATATTTTATTAGCTCGCCATGCCATCTGGTTAATATCAAGGCCATAGGTTTCCATATACTCAAGATCATATTCATTTAGCTCTAAATCTTTGGTTGGTTCTCTTCTGTATTCTTCTTGAATATACCAAGGTACAAAAATAGGAATATAATCAGACTTACCAGCGACCGCTAATTTCCAACGCTCATGGAAAAAGTTCATACCATTAGCAGTAGATTCCAAAAATATCTCTGTACCTTCCTTATCTGGTATTGATTGCCCAAGACCTGCCATAATATTGATACCAAAAGGCCAATAAGCCACTTCTGAGCCATGAAAAAATTGTGCAGTAAAAGAGCGTCCTGTTGTTTTATTTTTGGCTGTAGCTACACGATAGCTACTATTTAACTTTGAAAAGGATAATGTTTTAGCATTCCTAGCATTAATTTTTGGCTTAAATTCATCATGGCTGAGATCATAATAATTTTTAGCCATATTAAATAGGTTATCAGTAGCATCAAGATCATGAGTAAGAATAAAAGTTTTCTTATTGGTTTTGCTAGAGGTACGCTTATAAAATCTCGCACCAACATAAGTACTAATGCCTTGCTGTCTACCCTTTACACAAATTGCCCTAACCTTACCAGTTTCTTGTAATTGCTTTTCTACTGCATCATGTACTATCTTTTGTGCTTCATTCATATAGAAAGGTACTATTTCACCATCTTTATCAATGATCTTGAGATTATTAGCAAAATAATAAGCATCATCTGTCATCATGCGCTTAAAATAGCTATCAGCCATCTTAGATGCACAATTAGACATCTTTTGCCTCACTTGCTAACCGTGCTAATCGTTCTTCATAGGACTCGCCTTCTACTTCATCTGTTATATTGTAAGCTTGACGTTCTAAAGGGATTAGATTTTTAAGAGTAGTAGATAAATCTCTTAAGGTGCTGGCATGAGTAGGCAAAGCAACAGCTTTTAACATAGCACTGCGTCTAGCTATGGTTTGATCCTCTTCTGTTTCAGATAAGATAGCTGCTTCTATTTCATTTCGATTAGTAGCTGCTTCTTGGAGTTGCCCCATAAAAAGATTAACTAGCTCTCTACCTGTGCGAATATCATTGCGGTGGTGTTTAATTACTTGGATATTGGTTAATGCTGCTGCTTCGATATCCTCGCGCGTGGGGGTGGTGCTTTTTGGTGCTTTTTTTGGTGCTTTTTCTTCTTGTAATGTAAGTAAACCAACTTGTGTAAGATTATTGATTTCTTTGGAATGATCACGAAGCCAACCATACTTATTAGCACGTCTAACTATCACGCTATGATTAGGCATTTTATACTTTTCTGCTATAGCTCTTACAGATAATTGTCCTAATCTGTAGTCTTTTTCTATTGCTTGCCAGTTATATTTAGCCATAACGTATAATCACCTTTATCTCTCCAAGTTATTTCATCTAAAACAGTATCCAAATTATGTCCCTTTATAAGCTTGTCAAGTCGTTTTATACTTTTCAGGCAATAAAAACCCACTTAAGAAAGTGGGCTTATTAGCGATTTTTTGAGTGATTTAATTTTTTTATTACATAACTTCTTTTTAAATATTTCTTAATCTACGATTACCCATAATTTTACCTTTGATTAACTCTTTATATTTTTCATCCATTAATTTATCACATTCTTGTTTGCTCATAGCTTCCCACTGGTTTCTATCAATGATAAAACTGGTAATCTCATCTACATTAACAAACTCTAACCAGTAGTCCACTTGTATTTGTTGTGTTTTATTTTCTTCTGCTAGTTTTAATCCCTGCCAATAAGTAAAATTTTCAGAGAGAATTACCATTGCAATATCTTCATTGTATCTGGTTGAGAATATAAACACTTCAGCAAATAAATGCTTAATATCATCATAGGTTACAGAATTGAGATCAATTACTTCATCGTCCTCATAAGGACTATTTAAATTATTCCATACATGTTCAAAAGCATGAACAGCCGCATAATATTCTGGTGTTCTGTAAGGCTGGCCTACTACATAAGCTATATTGATTAGGTCAATAATATCGCCCATCGTTTTAGCTCTTAAATAATAAATATCGTAAGGTGGTAAATAGTTGCTTTGCATTTTTATTACCCTGCCCCTGATCAGTCGAGGCGCACTAAGTTGTTTAACTAAAGGATGAATTGCTAAAACCTATTTAAGTAATTTTTCTTCTAAATCTTTTTGAATAAGGATTTTTGCTCTATTATCTATAATGCGAAAACCATCAACAGGTTTATTAAGTGATAAAATACTATGCCTAATATCTGTACTAGTTATTAAACTTTTTAAGTTATCAGAAAATTGAATAACACACTCCTCCAATATAGATAGTATTAGATCAATATTTATATCTTTAATATTGGCAGTATAGTTATTAATGATTTTAGAATAAGTATCACTGATTAGAAAATGGTTTACAGTTTCTTCAATACTTTTATTAAATGATTCTGTAAGTTTTTCTTCACTGTATTTTAATTGACCATGTTCAAAATATAGAGCATCGGTATCCCTAAAGTTTTTAGCATTAGTTATACAGAATTTAGGAAGTACAACAGAATAAAAAACTCTTTCTATTTCTTTATTTGTTAAGTTCTTAGCGTCCTCTGCTTTTAGTTTACCCCATAGTCTACCTAACAAAGTCATTTTATTAGCTAATACTTTTTGTAAATCTATTGTAATTATATCTCTCATTTTAAGTTCCTTACCCCTGATCAGTCGAGGCGCACCATTTGATTTTATAATACGTCTTTTAGACGTACTAGTCAAACATTTTTTTAAATTATTTAAAATAAAAAAACTCACCAAAGTGAGTTTAATGAATTATGACGTTATCTTGATCACTAGAAGCTACAGATACTTTTTTATTCTTGTAGAATGATGTACTGTTAATTAATCTAAATATTTGTGCGCCTATAGAACGTAAACCATTTTCAGGAATATTATGTAAATCCCCCTTTCTGTAGAGTTCTAAATTAATCTCATATTCAGGGTATAACTTTTTAATTTCATTGATTGCTAATAGCTTTAGTTCATCACTAGAGTTTCTAGTTAAGGATACTCCATCAACACCACCGTATATTTCATTAAATGGTGATGGTTCATAATCCCTATAATCACCTGTTAATTCATCTGTATAATAAGCATTAAACTTGCCTATTACATTGTATACCTCTTCCTCAGTCGCACCATCAGTCCATTCAACATAGGTTCTATTACGGTCTTTTGATACTTTAAACTTAATGTCTTTAAAATGTTTTTTTAAATCGCTACGAATATTTTTATTAACTGCACCAGTACCATGACTATCGGTTAAAACTTCTAAATGAGTATATTCATCACTGGTAAGTATTCTTTGTTTTTCTAATATTCTAGTTTTTTTAGCTTCAGCTTCTTCTTTAGCATTAAATAGCTCAGACATTGTAGCGAGTAACTTTAACTCGTGATCTGTGGCTATTGCTTCATAAATCTTAAAAGAATAACCATTATTTAATTGATTATGATTAATTTGTGTACTTGATCCATCTTCATAGATAATATGGTAGTGGTTTAAATTATTTTCTTCTGTAATCTGTGTAATATATCCATATTTAAAACCATACAATGAAGAATCCCATACTTTAGTACCTACAACAATTGATTTTTCCATTTTACTATAACCTGCCCCTGACTAGCCGAGGCGCACTATTTATGCTAAATAATACGTCATTTAGACGTATTGTCAAGTATTTCTATTCAGCATTGTTTTTACGTGCTTCCGATTCACTGGTGATAGTGTTATATTCTGCTTTTAGCCTAAACAGTTCTAACATGGCAATATTCATTTCATTAGTACCACCTTCCCAACGTTGCCATTGTCTTAATAAGGCATAAACTAATTTACTTGCTTGTGTCTGTGTTAATCCTTTAGTTTCTCTTAATGCTTTTATTTCACTAGGTAAAGGAAATTTACTTTCGTCTATACGGTGTTGTGTTTCACTAATTATTGATTCTATAGTAACTTTTAACTGTAAAAGCTCCCAAGTTGCCAAGCTCATCTTACCTGTACCAGTTTCCCACTTCATCCATGTATTGAGAGAAATATATACTAAATCACTTGCTTGCTGTGAAGTAAGTCCTACTGACTCCCGAAAAGCTATAATCTCTTCAGGTGTTGGTGAGTATTTTTTATCTCTATTTCTATTCTGGTGATTCGCCATTTCATACTCGATTGATTTTTGATCTATAAATTCTTTGAGTTTCTGAATGACCTGCTGTTTAACTATTTCACGGCTCATTAATTTAACTTGTTCAGTAGAATCAATAATATCCTGAGTAAATAATTTAAAATACTTAACTAAAAAAGTAGTTATATCTTCACAGATACATAAACTTCTATTAGCTAAATCCTCTACTAACAAGTTAAGTAAATCATGCTTATTTGAAATGTTTAATGCTGTCATTCTCATATCCTTACCCCTGAAAATAGTCGAGGCGCACCACCAACTCTAGATATTACGTCATTCTGACGTACTGGTCAATAAATTTACAAATACCTTCTTACCCTTTTATTATACATATCAATAAAAACTCATAATATTATGTATTTAAAGTCATTATTAAAAATAAAATCCTTTTGTTATATTAATTAAATTAAAAACTAAATTTATATATTCGGACTCCATTCTAAACTCAGTTTATGGAAATATTATGATCAATACTGTTACAGGAATAATTATTGCGTTAGCAACTTTAGCTTCTGTTTGTTTTCAATTTACCAAACTCCCAGAACACACCAAAAACTATTTTAAATCCAGATTTGGTTATTATTTTTCTTTTAGTATATGTTTAGCAGTCGCAGCTTATTTTGTATATTTAAGCATTGACTTTGGCCTTTCAAATAAACCTATTAATAGGTTTGACTTGTTTCTTCCACCACTCTACTTGTTTAATATAATTTCTTATTTAATTCTTGCTAAATTATTTCACTCATCAAAACAAGAGATATTGAACTCATTTGAAAAACCATACAAGGAAACCGTTAAAAATAAAAATGAATCCAAAGCACATATTTTACATTAATACTGCACTTGGGCTTAGACAACTACTTTTGGCAAATATATGTCTCGTTATATCCTAACTTTACTGTTATTTATTCATTGTATTGCTTATTCTCAAGAAGAAATTAATATTATTGATGCTAATATAGTGAATAAGCAAAACCTTGGTATTCCATTAGAAATATGCTTTAAACAGCCATTCACTAACCAATTAGCTGCAAAAATAACTATCGTTACTAAAGATAATTTAACATTTTCTAGACAAGATATAATTTTATCCTTTGACTATCAAAATAAAACAAACTGCCTACATCTAAATGCAGGAGTATATTTACTTCCTAAAAGAGCATCTAATGAATTACAGGAACAGGCAAAAAATAGTTTAAAATTTGGAAATATTAAGAGTATTAATATTAAATTATCTAGAGGGCATGGATTTTATTATAATCCAGAAAATAAAATAACAGAGTATTCAAAATCTTTTTAATTCATTATCAAATTTTTATTGTCTTACAAATACCCTCTTGCCCTTGCTATCCTATCTACAGATTCAGCCAACTTATTACGTCTTTTTTGTAGTACCTCGATACGTTCATTTTTCATACTGGCACTAATTTGTTTATTAGCTCTAATCACATTTATTTGCTGCGAATATTTATCTATTCTAGTTTTGGCATTATTATACAATCGCCTTGATTTCAAACTATTATCTTGAGCTAACTCCTTGGCATACTCTAGCTCGCCATTTTTGCGAGCATTTGATAGAGAAGCATAGACTTGATCTATTTTCTGTTGTGACTCATAGAACCTCGTCAAATACTTACTACCTGTACCAACATTTGAATTTTTAATAAAATCTCCTACCATAAACAGATTATTAACTTTGCTTAAATCTCGATTAGGATTACTAGGTAAATCTACTAAAGGTCTAGCAGCTAGATCAGTAATATTTAACACCTGTAAACCAAGCCAACCAAAATAACCACGTACAAGGTACTCTATACGCTGTGGTGAAATATTTAATACTTTTCCTGCTGCTATAGCTCCTGCACTGGTGGCTGCTGTATAGCGGTCTTTAGCTGCAAGTCGTTGTTGCCCCATATTATCAATAGGTGAGCCAAGGAAAGAGTTATAATTATTAGTTGCTTCTAAAGCTGGTTTTATTAACTGTGGCATAGGATTCATAGCTAGTTGATCAGCCAGTAAAGTAGTCAATGATCCTACAAAATCTTTGGTCGTGTAATCATTACTAGCTAAAGCGAACTCTAAACCACGTTCAACTACTGTGCCTAATGCGCCAATTTCAAATGGTTTAGGAATATATAACGCTTTATCTGCTAGTTTCACATACCAATAGTTATCCCGTACCCAGTCTGGCAGTTGTTTATAATCATCGTCATCTTTTGTAGTAAATACAGTAAAGATGAAGCTAAAGCGACAGCCCCTGTTACCATAGCAAAACGTTTAGGATCATGTTTAGCTGCACGACCAAGTTTATACATGCCTTGTAGCCTTGCATTAAAAAAGGTACTACCTGACTGAGAAAACGAATAGAAGCCCATTTGCCATGAGCTGTAAAGTTCATTAAATCACGTGCTTCAAAGCTTGCTTGTAAATGACTTTTTCCTGCTGCTATGGCTTGCTGATAGATAGCTGCCCGATTAACAGTTTCTGCTCTGTCTCCGACCTCCTTATACCAATTCCATGCTTCAAATAGAGCATGTTCTACTTTGGAGCGAGTATTTAATATCTGTCCTTCTTTGATACTAAGTTCTTTCATTAGTTTACGTAGTTGATAACCTTGGTTGCCATCATTCATAGAGCCAAAGCGAATAGCACCACCACCAGCCATTAGATGATTTAAGGTATTAGTGCCTATTTTAGAAGCATTAAAACCATCTATTACATTACTGATAGGATTATATTTTAGGTTAGCTACTGCGGTAGCCTGTAATGTATCTCTGATTAAATTTCTTAATCTAAAGGTAGGTGAGATTGTAACACCAACGGTTAAAGCTTTTTAAAGCTACCCATGATATTAATCAGAGGATTATTCCAACCTTTGTGATTAATCATATTCAGCGCATCAAATACCAACGGATCGTTGACTTGGTAATATTCTTGTTGCCCACCTTCCATCACCCAAACAATATTTTGGCCTCCTTTACGGTAGCCATTGGTGGATTGGTTGATATACTCACCTGCTCCTATAGATTTATCTAACTTATCAGCAATACCTAGATTAACCGCAGATTTAAGAGAGGTAACACCAGCTTGATTTTTCATGGAGGCAGTAAGTAGATGTGACCAATTACTGACGATATTGACTAATAAGTCATCCAGTGCCTTAGTACCCCCTTTAAGTTTTTTAAATGCTTTCTGCCCCACTAGTTTATTAACATTACCTATACTGAAATTAGTATCTTCATCAGCAATACGATAAAAAGGTAAGTAAAAACCACTTTCCCACGTTTTACGGTTTTCACCATCTATTAGTCCTGATTGTTCAGCAATATCCAATACTGCTTTGTTATAGGCCATGAATTGTTTTCTAACTTGATTATATACCTTTGCCCTGCTTCGACCATCAGTCATAGTACCATCACTTAATTTTTTAAGCTCTTGTATATCATTATCTGTAAATAGGTTTTCTCGATCCTGTTGTTTTAATCGTTCTGCTCGATTAGCTGCCATCCAGCTTAACCATTCGTTAAGTTCATTGGTTTCGCCTGAATTTAGTTCTGATAAAATACCAAATAATCCTCGCCCATCCGAATCTATATCTAATGCACCTTGGCTAAGCTTAGGTTTACCAAAGCGCAATAAAGCTTCTACTGCTCCCTCTGTGCCTTTTGACAGATGAGCTTGCATATAAGCAGTTTCACTCAATTCTTTTAGTGGTGCAAAGGAATCAAATACACCTTGCACAAACTTTTTGCCTAGGTTTTCAGTTATGCCTTCAATTTTATTTTTAATGCTTTCATGCTGGAACATAGCAAACTTATTTTTCATAATGCTACGTTGAGCTGGTGAAAGACGATCCGCTAAAGGCTGTGATCTATCAATTTTATTATCTAACCAACTAAGGCCACTATCAATAAATTGGCTGAGACGTGAATATTGTTGATTATTATCGCCAATAGATACTTTCTTACCATTCTCTATAAAACGCCTCGCATTACCTAATAAGGAAGCTATATCATTAGTAGACCAATTAACAGGTAGTCCAAGTTTTCTTGAGAAATTTCTAAAAGCAGCCACTAATTTATTCCAAAAAGACATATTTTGAATATCATCTGTGGCTGCCATATCAGCAAGCACTTCTTCAGTCGCTAATAATTTACTATAGCCATACTGTTTTGACAGTTGATCTGCTTGTTGTTTAACTGCTGGATTAGTATTGTAGATATTATTTAAGATTGGATTTAAGGCATTACCAAATAATCCTCTTAATCCATAATGGCCTAATATCTCATGTTCAACCACAAAGGATGCATGTTGAGTCGATTCGATATTATCGGCAATTAAATAGACTGTGCCATTATGTTGAATACCACTGGCATCATCGGCATTATCTTTGTTTATTTTATGACGGATCGCTTCAGGTAAATCTTCTATAGACTGAACAACGGTAGTAGCAGGTACATTTTTCCAATGTTTGGTAGTATTATTAATAAATGATCGTAAAGTTACTGCATTGCTCCCCTGGTTAATTTCTTTTCGTGAATACTGCTGATCTAAATGTAAGTTACCATTTTCATCTAAATACTCTTCACGAATAAAGAAGCCACCCTCTTTCTGGAAAGTATATTTATCAATTGCTTTTGCTTGCTCCTTGCTGATATTAGCTACAATCCCTTTGATGACTTTACCTCTAGCTGTTATATGTTCAACAATTAAAGATTTACCATCACCAGCTAAGTTAATCACTGGTTTATTTTCTGTATTATTATTACTGATAATAAAATTATTATTTTCGTCTAAATAACTTTCACGAATGAAATAGCCATTTGGTTTTTTAATTGCATAAGGGTCTATTGCTTGTGCTTGGGTTTTAGTCAACTTAGCAATAACACCTTTTAGCACCTTACCATATTTAGTGGTATGTTCGGCAAAAATAGGATTATTATCTTCATCAAACTTTATCACCGACCTAGTATCTATAGAGTCAACAGTAGCTAGTTCTTGTTGTTTTGCTTTTTCAAAGGCGGCTAACTTCTGCTGCCTTTTAAACTCTTTTTCTTGTTCTTTTCTGGCTTCAGCTTCTTCCTTAGTTTCTCTAGTGCGTTTGAGAATGTCGATATGTTCTATTCGATCAAATAATTCATTGATGGTTTTAGTTCTTGTTAAATCAATATTGGTAGTACCTTGATCTAAGGTATTATTATCAATGATTAAAACTTGTGTCACCACACCAGTACCAGCTTTTTCAAAAGTGATACTAGGTAATAGTATTTTTGCCACAATATTAATATTACTGGCTTCTTTGGATTCTAAGAATTTATCGAAACGTTTATCAAATTGTCCAATTGGCACAATTGCTACAACACGACCATTAGGTTTTAAATGATGGATAGCTTTTTGTAAATGCTCCATTGCCGTTTTACCCCCTGCGCCATAGGGAGGATTCATAACAATAGCATCATATTTATTGACTATATTATGGTTTTCAAAACGGTCATTGATTATTGCTGCATCAGCATTACTTAAACCAATTCTTTGCGATAAATTATAACTAGGCTCAATCGCTGTAATTTTTGCCCCTTCAGGTATAAAACGAGCAATTGCGCCATGACCAGCCGAAGGCTCTAATGCTTTATCGCCTCGAACAATATCAGCCCATTCAGTTACCTTAAAACCAACAGGTTCAGGCGTGGCATAGTAATCTAAACCTTCTCTTTGATCTCTTCGTTTGGCATTTTTCTGTTGTCCATAATAATACGTTTTGGCTGCCTCGAAAGGACTAATCGCACTAGATTTAGCAAGCTGTTGATCATACTCTTTACCACCAGTTCCATCTAAATCACTAACTTCTATATCTGAGGCATTGGCATAGGCATCTAAGAAGGATTTTTTTAAAGCTCTGGCTTCTCTACCTAATGCAAGGTTTTCTGCTGTACCTGATCTTTCTGCTACCTTGTGGGTAAATGCGCTAGATTCCCAACCAGTACCTGTTGTAAAGTACCTAAAAATTGCATCAGATGCTTGGCCTGTACGGTAAATACGTCCTTCTATTTGAGTAGCTTTAACGGGTCTTGTAGGCATACCCAAGTTAATAAGTACACGCTTATGTAGGCTAGTAGTATCATGCATACTAGAGCCTTCACGGGCAGCATCAGATTGTGCTATTAGTAAATCATAGCCTGAATTATCATCATTAAATTTTGCTAAATTTGTTCTACGCTGTTTTTTTGTCAACGTGCCATTGACAAATAGCACCTTGTCAAAATCTCTACTAAATCTATCAATAGGTGATATCAAATCAGAAAAATCAGCTTTAAATTCTGGCCTTGCTAGAATTGCCGCTATTTTTTTTCTATGACTACTATCTTTAATACGGCTTAACATCAGTTCATAGGGATTCCAAGCACCTCCCTTGTTAAAGTCATGAAATACTACAATCTTTCGACCTAATGCTAAATTTTGCTTGATATAATCTACTGAATGTTTAGCTTTGATAGCTTCCAACAAGTACATTCTTTCATGATGTGGAAATAAATCATATAAGCTAGGTATATTTCTTAAAGTTTTATCTTTTTGTTGAGCTTCAGATATTGCTGCAAAAGCTAAATCTAGTTTTGTACCTGCTGCATCTTCTGTATAGAAGAATTTACGATCATAATCATAAGGAATATCTAAGCGTCTACCTGATAAAGCTCCACTAGCCTGTAACTTTTCATTAAATTGTTGTTCCATTAACTCATTATTAACATTACCATCTGGTCTTGTTAATTTGTTATAGCGCATTCTATAGCCAAAGTTTTCCATGAAAAATCTTTCTCTAGCATTACCTGAATTATAACCACCTGTATCAGAGTCTGGTATAGTTGAATAATCGAACAAATAGCCTTCGGCATAGTCAACACTTTTTACATAAGAGAAAGGTGTTGCTGAGAGCATTACTACTTTTGACTTCGGTCTTTTATCAAAAATGGCATTAGCTTCTTCTTCTTTTAATCGCCATTTTTTATGTAACTTATCTATTTTATTCCTTAGTCCTTCGATAGCTACCTTGTCTTTTTCAGAATCTAATTTTTCTATTTTGTCATATAGATTATCAACATTATCACTATACTCTTTGTATTCAGTATCAAAATAGGATTCAGCAAAATAGTGTTTGCCTCTCTTATGTCCAGTGAGTAATCTAAGTTTATTTAGATAGTTGGTATTACCTCCATTTTCTTCACTGGATAAGTAGTGACTTTCATCAGCAACAATTAAGTCATTAGCTCGCTTAGTAATAGCATCATTTAGACCAAAATTGGCATAAGTTGTAACTACTACCCCTTCACCGCCACTATCAGTAATACCTGTTAGTTGTCTAGCAGAAACATCTAATTTATTTTTTAGAAAATCTAACCAATCTCCAGCAATACTATTATTAGGCACTACTATAATAATGTTATTTTTACCAGCACTAACAAAACGTCTAACTACCCCTGATCCTGTACCTGTTTTACCAGTACCAGTACCATTGGTAAACATCATTCCATTTTTTTTATCTTTATAAAAACGTTTTTCAGCTTTGTAAACATCGTCTATTTGAGCATCGAAAAGAACAGGTAATGCTTTTTCTATATTATCTTTATCAGCAAAATTAGTTGTTATTGTTTTATTAGCTTCTAATTGCCTTGCATATAAGGCTTCTGCATCTCGCTGTCTACTATCTTCAATAATTTCTGTTGTTCTTGCTGACTCAACATCTTGTCGTAGGTCGCTATCGCTACTAACTCTGCTTTGCTCGCTATCTCTGGTAGTGGACTCCGTAGTTCTACTTGCTGGGTTTTCTCGATATATTCTGCTATCGTTAGGCTCTCCATTAGTAATGGCATCAGTGTTTGGTAACTGGTTATCACTGATTGGCTGTCTGGATACTCTCTTTCCAACTGGTTCGCTTGCTGTTCCAGTGCTTTGTCTAGTTCCTGTTGATTCATCTGAAATAGTTTCTTGTACAATGGTGTTTCCAACTCCACTGTTTTCGCTATCTCGTTCCATAGATATGCTGGCATCTGATACATCTATATTTCCCTCTCTAAGGTCTTGGGCAAACCGCATAATGTGTGGTTTAATACCTGTTCCAAAATTATCTAATATTGCCCTAATAAAGTCACGTAAGTTTTTACCTGCACTCTGGAAATCCTTTAACATAGCGACAAAGTGTGGCTTTGCTTTGTTATAGGTTTGCTCATCAAAAGTTAAGCCACTAGATAACTTACCTTTACCACCAAATAATTCTACTAATCCTTTTACAGCATTTTTACCAGCACTAGTTAGGTCAACACCAATATCTTTAGCAATACGCGAGGCTGTTCTATCAACAGACTGCTTATTATTAGTATCTGATCTTTCTGCTTTGGATACTGTACGTTTAGTAGTAGCTTGTTTTTTCTTAACACGTTGTTTACGTTCTTTAAGTGGCTTGTCTGTTTCTACTGCTTTAGTTTCGTTAGCTATCTCATCAAATAAAGCACTAAGATCATTTTCTGATATATTAACCAACTCATCCGTTAAAGTATTGTTTTGCTCAATAGAAGCATTTTTTTTGCTCTCAGATATTTTTTTTACTTTATTAGTATTTTTTGTACTGTCATTAATAGCAAGTGCTTGCTGACCATTAGCAGCAGCAATATCAATATCACGATCTGATCCAGTTAATTGAAAGTTGTTAAGATCATTATCTGCTTGTTGTTTTTGTTGCTGTTGTTTTGTTTCATTAGCTAATTTTTGCTCTTTAACTAATCTAGCTTCTAGCTCCTGCCTAAGTGATTGTTCAGTCTGTTGCTGTAGATTAAAGTTAGTTATTTCTTGTTGGTTGCTAGTTGTTCTTTCAACTTCTGAAGTTGTTGTTCCTTCAGTTTGATTAACTCGCTGATCGTATTGCCGTAACTGGTCGTTAATTCTGGTTGAATCGGCTTCTGTGACTGGTTCACCTTCGAGGATGGTTGTTTGTCTTTGGAGTTCATTGAGTTGTTCCTCTAGTTGTATAAAGTAGTTGCTGGCATTTTCATCATAGAAACGTGCCTGTTGTTCAGCTTCTACGCCATACTGTTCACGTATGATACTATATTCTTCTTCTCGTAGCGCATTATCTTGTTCTAGCTTATTTAATAGGTCTTGCTCATACTGCTGTAAATAAGCCATTTCAGAGTTAAGGGCATAATGTTTTTTTCTACCTGCTAGCTCATCTGCTATTGCTTGTTGAAGCCATCTAACACCATCATTATTATTTATTTCATTAGGTGGTATATAACCTTCATCAGCTAATCTTCTGGCAACATCATCTATACTAGTACCCTTTTTATTACTCCAGAGATAGCCAACACCTACTATAGATTTATTACCTACGGTGTCACCTGTAGTATCTAATTTATAATCAGGTGAAATACCTCCTAATTTGATAATAGCATCGGTAAGAGTATCTTTTTCAGGATTGATTTTACGTCTTTTAAGCTGTTTTTGCTTTTTGTCATATTGAGCTTGGTAGTTTTTTAGTTCTGCTTCAGTTAATAAGTTATCATTAGTAGGCAGTTGATTAGGCTGCGCCATTTTCTCTTGATTAACTTGATTAATCGCTTTAACCGCTTGAATATAGTTACTTCCTGTATATTCCATTAGTTGTTTTGTACTAATATTGTCATACTGCCGAGCAATATCTTTTAATTGGTTTAAAGTTACTTCTTTAGCTTTACTATTTGGCTCATACTGTTTTGGAAGATTAACATGTTGATCTAGTTGTGAAGTAACTTGATTAGTAGAAGGCAGTAATTGGTTAATTTCACTCGTTGGAGTAGTAGGATATTGGTTGGTTACATTATCTACTACGGGAGATTGCAAATTTTGTTGTTGTCCAAGTCCACCAGCCCATAAAGCTTTGGTAATTGTACCACTAGGTTTACTAGGTTCTGGCATACCGTAGAAATCAGCTTGTTTATTTAAACCTTCAATCACAGGATCATACTGATTAGATAAGTTAGGATTAAAATTAGCTGACTGTGGATTATTAGGGTTATCAAAACCTATCTGTGCTGGAGGTGGTGGTTGATAGTCTGTACCCTGATAAATAATATCTGGTGCAGGTTGTAATCCTTCATAGCCTAGTTTTGGTGTTGCATCATAGCCTAACTTTAATAGTTCTTTACTGGTAGTAGGTGATTGTTGTTCTGGTCTACTGTGTCTACTATGCGCTAAGTTTGCACCTGCCCCCATAAAACCACCTGCTAATAAACCTGTGGCTGCGGCTTCAGGTACACTTTCTAATAGTGGTTTATCTTGAGCATAATTTTGCCACATTTGTTCCGTAGCTGATTGAGGTAGTTCTTGAAATGCACCTTCGGAGATAGCACCTTTAATAATATTACTAAAGGTCTTTTGGCTTAGTCCTTTGGGTAACTGACTACCACCTGCTAATAACGTTTGTGGATCTAAAATACCTATTTTTTGTGCTAATCGACCACCACCATAACCTATTAAACCTGTAGTTAAACCTGAAGCAGCAGAGGCTAAACTTTGCTTACCTGTTAATAAGTTATCTGGATTTTCTTGCCTAATTTGTTCTGCTGTTTGTCCTGCACCTACTAAACCTTCACCTATTGCACCTCTAGCAACAGGATTATTAGCTAATACCCCTGCTTTACCTAATAACCTTGCATAAGCACCACCACCTAACATGGAGGGTGCAGACTCCAGAACTGTACCTACAAGAGTAGAAGGATTTTTTAACATAGCCGTAGCCGTATCAATAAATCCATCTGCTTTTTCTACTTCTTGATTAGCTTGTTGCCTTGCAGTAGAGTAATTATTACTCAATACTTCCTTAGTACGCTTGGGATCATAACCTACATAATCTTGTAATAATTTCCCTACTCTACCTCCTGTGGCTAAATTACCCAGTCCGACTACAGCTTCACCTGTACCTACTACACCTTTAGCTAAATCTAAACCAGCATCACCAACACGGCCTAATATGCTTGAGTTATTTTCTTGAGTTGGTGTTAAATCAATATTATATCGTTGAGCAAACTCTTCAACGGTTGGTTTTCTCTTTTTTTGATTCCCAATAGGTAATAAATCATAATTTGCCATAACTAAACCTGCTAATCTTATTTAAATAGCAAGTTATGTCCCTTTTGGGTGTTGTCAATTATTTTTATATTTTCTAATCAATAAAATCACTTGATATGATTTATAATTATGTATTTGCTGAGATCACTTCACTACATGAATACTTTGTTCCGCTACAGGTATTTCGATAACCTTATTATTTGTCATTTTGCTTTCAATAGCTCTTCTTACAATATATTTAATATCATCATTAGTATGATCAGGAGTAATTTCAACATATCCAACTCCTGCTTTACGTAAAGCTTCTTTTTTTATGGCATCCCTCAGTGCAGCACTGCTCTGATAGTGACCCTCTCCCTGATATTCAACAGCTAAAATAGGATTACCAGCACCATCAATAATTAATATATCGACACGTTTTGTATTTATACAACGATATGCATAACGAGTTTCACTGGATAAAATTTCTCCAAGACTCACTTGGGCAAATACTCTGTAATATTTGAACTCTTTAATTACTCCTTTTTCAATTACGTTAAAAACTCTATATTCCTGACGACCCATAATTTTTTGAGCAGAAAATGCTATTTTCTCATCAGAGACTATTTTTAACTGATCTCGAGGATCACTAATATCAAGGTAAGAACTAGAACGCTGATTTGACTGTTCTCTTACAGGAGGATTCCACTTATTTTTTCTTGAGTATTTTTTATTGTGTGGTCTAAGAAAATCTTTTAAGCCTAAAACAATACCTAATGCGATAATTATTGATAAGATGGTAAGCATTTAATCTCCCTATAAACAACAAAAACAGCTAAAATATATTTTTTACTATTTGTTATTGTCTTTATAATGAATTTTTTAACTATCTGTAATTCTATTCGTCATGCTAATGTATAACAAAACATAAAAAACTCATGGTATTAGTTAGTTAAACTCAATATAAAAATAATTGCTTTTTATTATGTGATTAAGTACCACTTATTAATTGTTTATGTATTTCCTCTTTTGATTTACCTGTACGCTTCGCTATTTCATTAATATAATCTTCTGTATTAGCACTTGCCCAATCAATATTACTAACTTCCTGCCCTGTACTTGGATCAGTCACAATGACTCTTTGTTTCTTACTACTATCTGGCATTTCATCAGTAACCACATTGACTGCATTTCTTTGAGCTTTTTGTGCGCCACTAGCTAATAAGTTTCGAGTTTGTAAGGCTGCTAACCGTTGCTGTGGTGTTGCATTAAAATCTGCTAATAATCTTTCTAAACCACCTACTCGTTCTGCTGATTCGATATTAGACCCTAATAATCTTCTGCTTAAAGAATCATTTTGTAACTGGCTATTATCTAAAGCAGCTTGTCTATTGATTTGCCAATTGTCCTTACCTCGGTTATTGAGGCGATCTATGGTTTTCTTATTGGCTCTATCTGCTTTTTTACGTTGATAATAACCACCTGTTGTAGAGTCTTCGATAACAGTTGATTGTGTTCCAGCATTATAAGCAGGAATTTGTGTAGCTGCTGCTGATTGTAAAATATCTCTAACACTAGGAGAATTTTGCCTTATAGAAGGAATAATACCTAGACCACTTGCGTCTTGATTAGGTACATTACTATAGGTAGGAACACCATTTATTAATTGTTTAGTAACACCTTGTACACTTGTAGGCTCACTATTTTGTACAGAAGAAGAGGCTGTTCTTGGTATAGGACTAACAGCATTTTTACCCAGTGCTTCAAAATCAGATATTTGCCTTGTGGAAGATGACTGAACAGGTGGGATTGATGCTATCTCAGTACCAATCCTACTAGCGGAAGGATAATTGTTTGTATAAGGATTCATACCTAATAATTTTCGGAATGAGCCTCTTAGTCCATCTGCTTGATAAGCATAATTTTTAGCTTCATTATTCCATTGTTGTAATTGCTCTGGACTAGGTTTTGGTAGATTAGCTGATTGATTTAATAATTGCCTAGTTAGACCTTGATTATTTCGTCTCTGTAGTAAAGGATCATCAGATAAGGCCACTGGCGATCTCCTTTAATGTCTCTTCTGCTTCTGTTGAATAACTATATATTCCTGTAGTATCTTTTTTTTCTTTTAATTTAGCTAAAAAACTCTCAAGTCCATTGATAATATTGTTATTAATATTACCACCAAATTCTATATAAACTTTTTCACCATCTATTACTGAACACAGAAAAAATTCTAAATCTTTATCGTTTAAACAAATTTCTGCATTTTGCGCTGCCTCCAGTGCAAAGGCAAAAGCTGTACCGTGTTTAGTTGCCATAGTCCTACCTATAATATAAATGAATAATAGATAAAGCTATGTCCATTTATAAGCTTGTCAAGTGTTATTTTAAATTACTATAATTAATACTAAACTACCTACCTCTGAAGTTTAATGCAAATAAAACAAAGCTATAACTATATACTGCTTCTGCTAACACAACTATACAACCCATATGCAAACATACTATGAATAGGTTTCTCATTTTACAATAGTTTTTTATACATAATGAGAGTATCGTTAATTAATTTTTTACAAGAATATATAGGAAATTAAAATGCTAAAAGGTAATGCATTCCATTCTTCCATCATTAAAAAACAACAACAAAACCGTGAAGCATTTATAGAACATAGTAATGCTACTACCCTAATAAAAAAACGCGAAAATCTATGGTGCTATTTTAATTGGTTTTACTTTAATTTAGATCCACAAAATAATATGGAACTTATCTTATCAAAATGTGAAGATGGCTCTAATAAGGTTCGCTCATTTCCGCCTGAAAAAGTAAGAGTAGACCGACTATTTATTAATTTTTTGTTTGGTGAAGAAAATACATATGACCAAATTATCTGTGGTAATTATATACAAGCTGCTAACTTAGTAAGACAAGAATTAGAAATATTAGCATCTATGAGAGAAGAGAGTAAAAATGCAAATAGAAAGAAACCTCCAAATATTAGACCAACAGATAAACTTAATATTTTTTATGGAACACTATCAGAAGCAGCCCATGTTAGAAATGAAAAATTAAGACATGCTATAGGAACAAAAGACTTTAAACGTACACCTACAGGAGTATCATTAACACCACCTTTTGATATAAATATGTCAGTTGCCTTATTAAATTTACATCTTTTGATATCAAATCAACTACTTTTAGATTTTATAAAAAATGCACAAAAACTTTATAGTGAAATCATAAATAATAAAAAAATAATAGAAAATATAAAGATGTTTGAAAAGGAACTATCTGATGACTATGAAGAATCAACTCAAAATTTAAATATTTTAATAGAAAAAATTAACGATAATAGGACATCTTTTGATAAACAATGGGATGCTATATGTAATTTTTTTGATTCTAATCATTCGTAAATTAAATCTATATCTCTCAATGTATACATGAAACATGCCTTAAAATACTTATAGATATCCTAAAAGCTAGCAGTTAACCAACAGATTTAAGATATTAATTGGTTGACAACTAGCTAATCATATTCAAGCTCTAGCGACCCAAAATTAACTGTGCTTGGTCTATCCAAAATTTCTATATCTGTAAGTTCTAAGTTGTCTAGGGATTGCTCTGTATTTATTTTCCCCTCAAAAGTAAGTAATATATCAGTATCGAAATCAGTTTCAACTTCTGGGTTACAAGAACCTAGATTAAAATTACCTTTATCGATTGGGTCATAAACAAATAAAGAAAAAATTCCCTCTGCACCAACTACTATATTTATATTAGCTTTAACAACAAGTAAATCACTATCTGTCTGAATGACTTGACAATCATTTGTATTATAAGTAAACGACTTAAACCATGTTGTGAGTTGCTCTGACTCCCAATAAAAATTAGACTCGGCCTCTGGTTCTACTGAAAAATCTTCTAATTTTGCAATTAGATAATCCTCTATCTCTCCACGCAAAGTACTATCATCATCCTCAATCAACTTTTCAATCTGTACCAATACAACATATGGTGCATTTAAAGTATTAAGTTTTGATAATACATCTCCCAAATCTTCTGTGTAGTCTATAAACGAAGTTATTTTACAGTAAGAATCCCAATCATTATCGCTTGATATAGCTAATACTTTGGCATTATTTTCTTCAGCCCACTTCTCAATAGCATATAAAACAATTGCATCAGGAAATTCACTTTTCTTTTTACCTTCTTTAGAGAAGGGAGGGCTGGATGAAAAATATTTTTCTAAAATTTTTGTAACATCAACCAATAAGCCACACTCAATAAAAATAGCCCCTGTACTTTCAATGAATTCATCTAACTTCTTTTTTACTATATTTTTTGCATTTAGATTTTTTTTAAAATCATCTAAGGTTTTTAAAACCTCTTGATTAACTAAAGAGTAGCCTTTAAAGTCATTAATTAATTTATCATTCGATTGTATAATTTCGCTTACTTTTTTTTCTAGATGGCTTTTTACTTCATTTAAAATAACATCGGGCATTAATAATTTAATTGGGCTTTTTTTAAATTGAGATAATGACTTTAATAATCCTCTATCAAATTTCAAACCATTTTTTTCATAGATGGAAGTATCTATTATTATGGCTTTATATTCATACTGACTTGAAGATTTCAGATTACTCATTTTATTCTCCATATAAGCGTCTCCTATTAATTTCTTAGAGATCACCATCTATACTGTCAATTATAAGCTATAGGTATTATCATATTTATTAAGTTTCAGGCTATCAAACCTGACCATATGATCTAGTATTATAATTATAGATTAATTAAATTTCACCCCACAAACTCAATTGTTGAAAATAGTAACAAGGGGCATTTCTTTTGTATTTATGTCTCTTCTTTTTTTGTTTAATTAATTTAAACTTGAATAATTGGTATTGTTTTGGCAATAGATCATCTTCATTTAGATTGAGTGCCTTACACCAACCAGAGCCACGCTGAACACGCTTTTTAACGGTTTCCCAAGATACCCCTTTTCTATCTGCCCATTCAATAGCTGGTTTTACAATGCCATTGTATTCAACAGGCTCATATTTTGAACACCAAAAAGCTGCCATTAACTACACCTACTTGCATGTTTTTTGATCTTTAAGAGAAATTAAAATATCAGTTGAAAACTTCCCTTTTATACTGTCTAAAAGAGTTAATATATTTTCAGGAATATCAACACCTCTCTTTTTTAATAGTGTTATACAATCCACTATTAGCTGATATTGATTCCCGTATTTTTGTTCAAACTGTTTTTTATAGGGATGGATGGCGATTGTTGTACCATTATCTTGATGATGACCAGCACAAAGCGGTAAAACTAGCCAGTGAGCATTTTTCTTAGTACGCCCTTCAATATGGTGAATAGAGCAATAATTATTAAATCTACCTTCTTTAATACAGGCAATACAGCCAACAAATTGAGCAAGATTGTCCCAATAGCGTTTTTGGCTATCTGTTACTGAGCGTCCTTGTATCATATATTTCTTTTTCCATAGATAGCGTTCATTAAGTCTTGTGGATGAGGAAGTAATAAACCAAAACTAGCACAGTAAGCATCTAGCATTTCTAAATATTCGGTCATTTTTTTGGTATTAAATTTACTGGTTCTAGTACGTTCTTGAATAGATACAGTTTCTCCATTAGGTAGAGTTATTTCTTTATTAACTGTAGGGCATAACCTTTCGACCATTGTTTCATGCCAATCAAAGGCTGAAGCGGTAATACCTGAATGATCAAACATAAATTGTTGTATTTCATTATTCCAAAGCCACAAAAGTCTATTCTGTGCAGCTGTTCTGCTATTTTTCTGATCTTCAATTATTATTTTCTTAGGTATGGTTAAATCCAATGCAGTAAAAAAATTAATAAAACTATTTTTATCAAATTCATTTTTTATGGTGAGTTCTTTTTTCTCCATTGCTTTACAATTCATCGTTTTATCTCCTTCCCCTATATCTATTAGAAAAGCTATTATCATTGGTATCTTCTGGGTCTGGCTGCCAACCTTTAGCCAGTAGATCAAAGCGACTCATGGCTCCATTAAATGCCATAAATACGGTGGTAACTTCACCATCTCGATATTTGCCTAAAATTGCTTCTGCAATTCCCTTGTAACGGCTATTTTCTTTGTTATACACTTCGTCTCGGTAGAGAAAGATGATGACATCAGCATCTTGCTCAATTGCACCTGACTCTCTTAGATCACTTAATATAGGTCGTTTATTGGCTCTTTGTTCTAATTGCCTATTTAGTTGTGAAAGTAAAACCACAGGAATATTGAGTTCACGGGCTAATAGTTTACATTGGCGTGACATTTCACTGACTTCTGTTACTCGATTTTCATTTTTCCCTGTTCCCTGCATCAGTTGTAAATAGTCAACCACTAATAAATCTAGGCCATGTTTTACTTTATGCCTACGGGCAATTGAGCGTAATTGCATAATATTGATACTTGGCCTATCTGCCATATATAATTTCGAGTTTGCAATTAGGTTACTGGCTGAAGCCAGTTGTGAAGCGTAGTTACAAGCAGCCTGACCAGTTTTTAGCTCAGTTAATGGAATACTACCAACAGAGGCTAATGCCCTATCCATTAACTTGCCATTAGTCATTTCAAGACTAACAATAAGCGTAGATTTATTAGCATGG
This sequence comes from Entomomonas asaccharolytica, assembly GCF_016653615.1. Classification (NCBI taxonomy): domain Bacteria; kingdom Pseudomonadati; phylum Pseudomonadota; class Gammaproteobacteria; order Pseudomonadales; family Pseudomonadaceae; genus Entomomonas; species Entomomonas asaccharolytica. The sequence goes on from NZ_CP067393.1 coordinate 2,517,009, forward strand.
ATTGCATTATGGGTAGCTATGTTCATGGCTAAAACTGTTTTACCCATAGATGGCCTTGCAGCAATCACTATTAGCTCTCCAGCTTTTAATCCCATTAGCTTATCATCTAGGTCACTTAGTCCTGTTGATAAACCATCAATTTGCCCACCTAAATCAAAACGTCTTTGTAGTTCTTCCACATGATTTACTAATACATCACTGGCATGAACTACATCATGTGAGGTAGTAGCTGAATCTAGTGATAATGCTTTGCTTTGAATAAGACTAATCTTATCTGGTAGGTCTTGTTTAGATAGTGCTATCTCTCTTGCTACCAGTCCTAATTTTTCTATTTCTCGGCAGACTGAGCGTTCTCTGACAATATCAGCATATAATTTAGCATTGACTACGCTGGGTGTGTTTTTAGCAATTTCAACTAAATAAATTAATGGATTAGTTACTTCACCATTAGAGAATCTAAGTAACTCTATAGTTTCTGCAACACTGATTACATCAATTTGAATATTTTTTTTATAAAGGTTTAATATAGCTCGGTAGATTTCACTATGTTCGGTGTAGTAAAAATCTTCTGCCACTAGATCAGTTGAAATAATATCAATGAGTTCAGGTCGTAACAGTAATGCCCCTATAACGCTTTGTTCTGCTTCTTGGCTAAATAGTTCAGACATATTTACCCTCAATCACTTTCACAAAGTTACTAGAATTTATAAGCCATTCAAAATCAGCTCGAAAGGGTTTACTACCCTCTTTAGAAATAGAGAGCCCTAGTAAGAATTGAGATTTTCTAACAAATTTAAAATAATCCTCCCAAAATGCTAAACTTTGGTGGTTTTTATGTTCTCGCCAACGAGCATTTAGATAGCGTTTTCGCTTCTCAGTAAGAATGGCTACCCTTGGTAGTTCTGGCAGTATTTCTTCGTAGAGTTCTACAATTTTTTGATAAGGGCAATTTGGCGTATTTTGTTTTTTATTTTTAGGTTGAACAATATTAGGTATATTTTCTTCTGAACAATCATCATCAAGTTTGACGATTTTTTTATCGTCAACAAATATTGATTTATCAGTATTAAAAATATCTGTTGTATTCTCTGATGTATTCTCTGTATATAACGAACTTCCCAATGAGTTATTGCCGAAATTACCAATAGGATTTTCCCCAAATGCCGTTTGGGAATATGGCGAGTTTTCAATAGTGTTTTCTAAAAGTTCATTAACACGATCAAGATTTATCTTATAATAGATTCTATGTTCTAATCGTTTATTTGTCTCACTTAGTACACCTAATGCTATTAATTGTTTTCTAGCCGTTAGTTGTTCTTTATAGGTAAGCCCTGTTTCCTCTGTAATTTCTTCAGTAGTTTTATAAATACCTAATTCTGAATGAGCTTTATCATGCCAATAAAAAAATTGGCAGAATAAAACTGTAGCTGTCACACTTTTAAATTGCTTTACTAAATTAGGATAATAAGCAACAGGCCGACCAAGCTGCCTTAATACATCAGTTGCTTTCATTTACTGCCCCATAATCAAAATGATATGAATCTGCTCTAAATCTTGTCTTTTTTATGCTATTTCTTCAGGAGGAAACACATCATCAAAACAACAATCAATGCCTAACTTATTTAGTGTAGAGATTATTTTTCTAGCATCGGGAATACTGGGTATCCTTTTTCGTTTTTCATAATGACTGATAGTTGACTGGCAAAAACCTGCTTTATGTCCAAACGCTTTTTGGGAAAGCTTTAAACGTTTTCTATATTTTGTAAGGGGTGACATTCCAATTCCTTTCAATAAAAAATATTACATATCGAAATGATTTTTAACGATTATCTTGTGCCTATTGCAAAAACAAATACACGTTGTAATACTATTAAAAAGAATGACTGGAAAATACTTGCTAGAGCAAAAATCAATAAGCTAGGAATTTTTCAATATAATCTAGCTGAAAAAAAAATTACTCTTGATAAAAATCACACATAGATATAACCCTAATTATACAATCAATATCATCAACTACATTTTTAAGTTAATTGTATAGATGCATCATAATCATTAATGTACTTTCACTACATATAAATAAATGTAATAATGTATAAATGAAGAAATCGGAACTCATAAGAGAACAATTCTCAAAAAGATTAAAACAAGCCCTTGCTCAAAATGGTAAAGATGGTTGGGGTAGTGGTACTTTTTTAAAAAATATTACTGGAGTCACCCAAAAAGCTGCTAATAACTGGTTGAATGGTGAATCTATACCTAATAAAGAAAAAATAACTCTTATATCAAAAGCATTAGGTATCTCAAGTGCATGGTTAGAATATGGAGAAGATGAAACTAGCCATTTTTCTACTAGTCTTTCAGGTTTTAAAAATATAAAGTCTGAAATGATTGAAGTATTCTATTATCCAGTTATAGAATGGAATGATATAGAAAATTTTTTAGATGGGCATTTATCTCAAAGTAAATTAAAAAAAACTGTATCTACAAAAAAGATAGAACAAGGTTTCTGGCTCGAAGTTAAAGATGATCTTATGAGTAATCCCAGTCTACCATCCTTTCCAAAAGGTTCATTAATTCTTGTCGATAAAAATTATAATCAATTAGAAAATGGAAAATTTTTATTAATTCAACTATTAAATGGTGATAAAATTTTTAGACAAATTGTAAAAAACTCAAATAACACTTATTTAAAGACATTAAATGAAAAATATTTACCTGTTTTAATTAAGGATGATGATGGTAAAGTTTTAGGAAAAATCACTGATTTATATATACAAATATTAGATTAATAATATACCTTTATAAATAAACTCATTGAGACTCATCGTCTTTGCTTATTGGTAATGTGATATCACTCTTTTTCTCAACTACACTCAAATATATTGTTCTTCGCTAGTGAACCCATAAATTAAAAAACAATAATTTATTATTTAATTCATATAGATATAAATAAAATGTATTAATAATACATAATAATATGTAGTTTTTCTTTACAAATATGTATTTTAACTTCATAATCATTTCAACAAATGAAATAATCTATTGAGGATTCCTAAAATGCTCAGTCAAGTTCAAGAATTATTAGAAAACAGAACATGTAATAACTTAATTATTCCTACTAATTATGCATTAGATGCTGCTGCGGAAGCTATCAACGGTTTAGTTGGAAATAACCTTACTGCTGATATTGATCTTTATGCAGCAATTGAACGTAAAGACTGGAATGAAGTTAGTCGCATTTATCAAACAGTTTTTAGACCACACCTTAAAAAATTTGCAGAAGAAACAATTTTAAAAGTACTTGGTAAACAAGCTGCTTAGGAGAACATCATGTTTGATTTAGTTAAAGCTGCTGAAATTTCTGTATTACAAGCAAAGGTAGTACAACAAGAACCGAGGTTACAACCCTATTTTGAATATGGTTTTGGCTCTGTATCTGCATCCATTAAAAACTCAAAAGGTCATGTGTTAATGAACCTTTATGTTTCTGAAGATACAGAAAATGCTCAAAGGGAAATAGATCACTATCACCAAAAATTATTACTTATGTTAATGCCATGATTTTATTTCTAAAAAGTCAGGTTAAAAAATTGTAGTTTTTTTACTATCCGCTTAATACAGAAGGTTTGTAAGCCTCTCCCATTAGCAACAGTGGTATTAAGCAAAATGAATACTAGCAGAGGTATTGAGAATGTCATCGAACAATCAACCAAGTAAAACACATTTTAGAAAGGCTTTTAAGTCACCGTACTTAAGCAGTGCCGATATAGTTGAACCCATTGTACTCACGATCAAGTATGTGAAACTGGAATTAGACAAGACCAAGAAAACAAAAGAAGCGTTTAATACGGCTTATTTTGTAGAAAAAGAAATTAGAGTAGGTGAACCATTAAAGCCTATGATTTTAAATGTCTCTAACAGTAAGGTTATGAGACAACTTACTGGCTCTTCATTTTTAGAGGACTGGCAGGATGTAAAAGTTACTATCTATGTTGATACTAATGTTAAATTTGGTCGTGATACAGTAGAAGGCTTAAGAATTTCACCCTTTAGCTCTGAAAAGGTTAAGTTATTACCTGAACATACAATCCAATGGGAAAATGCTAAAAAATCCTATAAGAAAAATGGCAATTTAGACAAAGTACTTGCTAAAGTAAGTATGTCTCAGGAACATCAAGCTCAATTAATTGAGGAGTGTAGCTATGAAATGGCATAACATTCAGCAAAATAGTGAAGCTTGGGAGCAGGTCAGACTAGGCAAAGTTACTGCTTCTAACTTTGGCCATATCATGGCTAATGATGGTGGTGCATTTGGTGATACAGCAAAGAAATATGCTTTACAAGTAGCTTTAGAGCTAGCTACAGGCCAAAAAGCAGAGCATAGCTTTAGTAATAGACACATGGAAAGAGGCCATGAACAAGAACCAGTAGCAAGGATGCTTTACGAAAACACCTATTTTGTTGATGTGACTAATGGTGGCTTTTTCGATCATAGCAATTATGGTGACTCTCCTGATGGACTAGTTGATGATGATGGTGTAATCGAAATTAAAAGTGTTATTGCTGCAACTCATTATGCCACTCTTAAAAGAAAATCCTTTGACCCTACCTATAGATGGCAATTGATAGGCCACTTAGATTGTACTAATCGTGACTGGGTAGACTTTATAAGCTACTGCTCAGATTTCCCCGAAGATTCAAGGTTATTTGTTTATCGACTTAATAGAAGTGATTATTTAGAAGATATAGAAAGATTGAGAGAAAGACGATCACAGTTTATTAAGTTAGTACAAGATGTTTTACACAATATTCGGAGTAACTACTAGCACAATACCTCTTTAGTTGGAAATCGAATTACATATGACCGATAAAATTAATTATTGGTTTAGTTATAGAACTTTCTCTACTAAGCCAGTAATTAAAAAAGTAATTTAATTCTTAGTAAAGAGAGGCTAGATGACTGAATTAAAAGAGGAAAAAAGCAATAAATCAATATTTGTCAGCAAAGAACTTTTAGAAGAATTAACTGGATATAAAGCACCATATAAACAAATAGAGTGGCTTACTCGCAAAAACTACCCTTTTGAAGTTAATGGTGCTAACCATCCAAAGCTTTTAATGGAAGTAATGTTCAGTAAGTTAGGTTCACCATCCACTAAAACGATTGAAGATGAACCTAAACAAAAATGGAAACTAGATTTAAGTAAATTGACTTAAGGCCATTGTATAGTATATGAGAAAGAAAAAACCTGAAAATAGGGACTTACCTCCTCATATGTTTAGACGAAACAGATTGCTTAAAAATGGCAAAATGTGGATTGGTTATTATTATGACTGTCGAAAAAATGGGAAACGGAAAGAAATCCCTTTAGGTACTGATCTTGATAAAGCAAAAATAAAATGGGCTGAACTTGAAATGACAGAGGCTCCCAAAGATATTAAAACTTTAGGCTATGTATTTGACAGATATGAAAATGAAATTATACCTAGTAAAGCACCTAAAACCCAAAGTGACAACAGGGATTCATTAAGACAACTAAGAAAAGTATTTGATGATGCACCAATTGATGAAATAACCTCCCATCATATAGCGCAGTACCGTGACGCAAGGACCGCCAAAGTAAGAGCTAATAGAGAAATGTCTTTGCTTTCCCATATTTATAATATAGCTAAAGAATGGGGGTATGTAACATATAATCCTGTTACTGGTGTACGTAAAAATAAAGAAAAACTAAGAGATTACTATGCCGATGATGAAGTATTTCTTGCAGTATATAAACATTCTCCTCAAGAACTAAAAGATGCGATGATGATTGCCTATTTTACTGGTCAGCGTCCAGCAGATGCTATAAAAATCAGGTTATCACATATTACGGAAGATCATTTATTTATAGGACAAAATAAAACAACTCACAAATTAAGAATCAAGCTTAACAATGAAACTGGACGTACTGGTTTAGGATTACTTATTGATGATATTTTGAAAAGAAAAAATGATAGTTCTCCCTACTTAATTACTATTAAAGACAGAGGCATGACCTACTCAATGCGAAGGTATAGATTCGAAAATGCCAGAAACACTGCTATCAACGAGGCTCTAGCGAATAATGATGAAGAGTTTGCAAAGCATATTAAAGAGTTTCAATTTAAAGATTTACGTCCCAAAGCAGCTAGTGATATGAATAATATTGAATTAGCCAGTAAGCTACTAGGCCATACAAAAGAGGAAATTACTAAGAAGATTTATATTAGGGTTGGTCAAGAAGTAGAGCCAGTAAATAGAGGCATTAGTAACAAATAATTGCGGAAACTCGTTAAATAATTGCGGAAATGATTTGTTTTTTTCATACAGTCATTTAAAAACAAAAAAGCCCTGTATCTATTGTGATACAGGGCATATTTGGCGGAAGCGCAGAGATTCGAACTCTGGGAGGGCGTTAACCCTCGCCGGTTTTCAAGACCGAGAATGATTCATTTAAAATCAATTACTTAATATAAAATCATTTCCTCATTATTCAATATTATTATCCCCTATAAGCCTTAATTGCCAAGTATTACTTTTTTTGATGGGGGAAGATTTTTGGCTGTTTTTTAATTAACTTTTAGGCCTTGTCATCATAAACTACCTCTCTTTAAACCTATTATAGTCTGGATACCAACCACAGAAATATTATTGCTTTTTTGCTTGCAAAGTTTCCTAATTTAGGAAATAATGTAGTCAAGTAAGGAAGTATATTTATACGGAAATAAATTTACGGGATGGGACAGAAAATGATTACTATATTTGGTAAATTACTAAGAAGGGTAAGACTTGACAGAGATTTATTATTAAAAGATATGGCTGACGGTATTGGAATATCATCTGCTCATTTATCAGGAATTGAGACAGGAAGAAAACCAATCCCACAAGGACTTGTTGAAAAAATAAATGAATTCTTGGGTTATGATCCAAATTCAAAAAATTATTTTGATTTAAAAGAAGCAGAAGCATTAACACGCCAAGAAGTTGTCATTGACTTAAATAATATTGATAACCAAAGAGTTGATGCTGCAATGGTCTTTGCAAGAAAGTTTAAAGAAGTTGATAAAGATGTATTGAAGAAGATAATTCAAAGTTTAGAAGGTAATAATAAGTAAAGGGGATTAATTATGGATGGAATTTATGTACCTCCATTATCAAGAAAAAATATCAGGGAGCAAGCAATTTTTTTAAGAGATAGCTTGCAGATAACAGGGTATTTTCCAATTATTAAGGTGCTTGAAAATACAATGTACAAAATACTCCATCCAAACGACTATTATTTTGATATTAGAGATTGTATGGAGATGGGTGACTATCATGGAAGAACAGGTAAAAACTTTATCCATCTAAGAGAAGATGTCTATGATGGTGCATGTTTTGGTAATGGTAGAGATAGATTCACTGCTGCTCACGAGTTAGGACACTATATATTTCACCGTGATTATATAGGCTTATTACATAGACAGATTTGCACAAGTGAAACAAAGTCATATTGTAATAGTGAATGGCAAGCCAATACTTTTGCGTCAGAATTACTTATGCCTGCATGTTTATTTGAGCGATGTCGCTGTATAGAAGAAGTTCAAGAATATTTAGGTGTTACCTATTCTGCTGCTATAGCTAGAAATGATATTTTATTAAGAGATGGTTTAATTACTAAAAGTTTATGCTGATTAAAGCGCCAACTTTAACCAGCATGGTGAACTAAGAAAGAGGTTCACCCTTGACATATAAAAAATACGCAAACCTATATTAGGTCACTTTTTTTAATATGGCAAGAAAATTTTCTTTCTTTAACATTCAAAGAGGTGACTATAATGTCAAAAAATAAAGATGCCCCTAAAGGGTTTAAATGGGTATTTTGTAGATATCGCAGAGTAAAAAACTCTAATAGATATTTAGATGCTTACGAGTATGGCTATGAAGCTTGGTGCTTTTTAGTTAGAGCTTAAAACAAGAGTCTCCCTTTTATAGGGAGACTTTTTAATTAAATCAGAATCCTAAACAATTATTCTAATAATAATTGCTCTTAACATGGGATAATTTTATCTGATGGATACTTAATTAGCAGAACCTATAGAATTATAAACTCTTATTTGAATTACAACCCTAGAAACTGGATCATTCACAGCAACACTCTTAAAGAAATAATTAAATAAGAAAAGAACCGTATTATATCTCCCAAAGTTTTAAGTAATAACATAATTAATTAGCAACTAAGATTATCAATAATTTTTTGCTTTACTATTTTAAGTATCTACAAACAAAACAATCTAATACTAAAGTCTAATAAAGCAAATAAAACAATAACTTTACAAAGACTTGTTTTTTATATGGACATAATGTTTAATTAACGCGCTCTAGCTAAATCGTTAGGGTATGGGTTTGAACGCTCATTTAAGAGAACTACCGCCATAGATACAATTAATGCTTATCTAGTGTTTTGTTGTGTCCGCTTTTATGGCGGGTTATGGGCGGGACACTTTCGAGTGTGCCGTTTGTTCTCTTGCGGTCGTTCAACCCGTCCATAACTCGCCCCCATATTTATATGCTGTTGTAGGGCTTTAATTTAATAATAAATAAGGATGTACCTATTATGTTTCACACAGCTAACGAAACACATTTCTATTTTGATGTACAAGGTATTTCTAATAATAATCTTCAAGTTTTAGCTTTTGATGGTATAGAAGGTTTAAATAGTGAATATATTTTTGAAGTGACGCTTGTCTCAAATCATTTACGTTATGATATAACTAAATTACTGAGTCAATCTGCTTATTTATCCTTTACCCCTGATAAGTCTCAAGGTGTGCATGGTAATATCTTATTTGTTAAGCGTGGTGCAGTAGGTAAAGACTATTCATTATTTAAAGTAATTTTAGCTCCTAAATTTAGTCATTTGCATAAACGCTTTAATCAAAGAGCCTTTATAGATAAATCTGTTATTGAAATTATTACAACAATACTTAATGAACATGGGCAGCAGCAGACGATAGACTTTAATTTTAAATTGAGAGAAGAATACCCCAAAAGAGAATTTTGCTGCCAATACGAAGAGACAGATGCTAGTTTTCTATATCGTCTTTGTGAAGAAGAAGGTTTAAGCATTCATTACCAACATAACCAAGATAATCATTTAATGGTAATTAGTGATGATAATAACTTTTTTTCTAGTAATAATAATGCTTTTCACTATGCCAGTGATACAGGTTTTATAGCAGATTATCCTGTCTTTAAACGGTTAGATGTTAATTTAACGACTGCTACTACAACGGCTAGTTATAGAAATTATAATTTTGAGACAGCTAAAATCCCTGAAGGTAATGCCCAAGGTAAGCAACATAAAAAAGCAAATGAGGCACAAGAGCCTTCATTAGAATTTTATGATTACCCACAGCACCATCTTAATAAAGCCAGAGGTGACTATTATTCAAAAATAGAAATAGAGCGTTTACGCACTTTTCATATCCTAGCAGAAGCTTATACGGATATACCTGAACTAAAAAGCGGCTACTGCTTTACAGTAGCGGATTTTCCTGCGCTAGATACACTCGATAGCAGTGATAAATGGTTAGCTATCCAAGTGTACCATCAAGGTAGGCAACCACAAGTTTTAGAAGCGGTAGGCAGTGAAGTTAGTGCAATTATGCAACAACCTAACTATTTATTTAAATACTACAAACACCCAATTAACAAAGCTCTACAATTTCCCTTTGATGAATTTGCCCAAGGGTATCGTAATTGCTTAGTAGCTATACCCCAAGCTGTACCACACCGTCCACAAAGACTACATCCAAAGCCTAAACTGTTGGGCGCACAGACAGCTATTGTGACAGGTGCAGCAGGAGAAGAAATCTACTGTGATGAATATGGTCGTATAAAAATTCAATTCCATTGGGATCGTGAAGGAAATTATAACGAAAACTCATCACACTGGGTAAGAGTAGCCAGTAACTGGGCAGGTGATGGTTATGGTACAGTGGTAGTGCCTCGAGTAGGTATGGAAGTAACGGTTGATTTTTTAGAAGGTGATATTGATAATCCCATTGTAACAGGGGCTTTACATAATGGTGTCAACAAAGTCCCTTATGATCTCCCTGCCAATAAAACCAGAAGTGTTTTTAAAACATCCAGTTCCAAAGGTGGCGTAGGTAGCAATGAACTTAGAATAGAAGATAAAGCAGGTCAAGAACAAATCTTTGTACAATCCCAAAAAGATTTTGACCAACTTACAAAAAATAATCACACAGTACAAGTTTTAAATAATAGTCACCTTCAGGTGCAAAATGAACACTCAGAAACCATAGCAAAGAATCGTTACCAACACCAACTTTCTGAAGAACATCACCTTACCGCATTTGATCGTAAAACCCAAATCATGATGAATGATTATAAAACAGTGGGTATGGCAGAACATGAAACCATAGGCACAATTAAAACCACTGAAGCGGGGATGGAAATTCATTTAAAAGCAGGTTTACAAAGCGTAATTGATGGTGGCTTATCGCTTACACTTAAAGCTGGTGGTCAACATATTGTGCTAAACCCTGCTGGTATATGGATGACCATGCCAGTATGGACAGGTGGTGTACCAATGGAAGGAACACCAGCAACACCTCTACCACCTATGAGCAAAGCAAATACGGTCGCCGCTACAACAGCACCGCCTGTTAGCTTGCAACCAAGGCCACCTGCTGTAGTACCTAACTTCCAAACTGCTAGCTTGCAAGGTGCAATGATTATTCCTGTTTGTGGCAAACAAGCTAATGCCCCATGTACTAGAGGGGAGGCTTGCCCATGCAAGAAAGCATTAACCGCTTAATAGCACAATCTAAATCAGCAAAGCCACAATTTGAAGCTAATTTGAATACATGGTTTCTACTGGATAAAGTACGTGGTGAAAAAACCTTACCTGCTTTCTATCAAGGGGGTAACTCTGGGCTAATTGCTAGTATTGAATACCTAGTGATGGGTACAGACCATGCAGACCTATTAGAAGCAAGTCCTTTACTGATAAAACTTAATCATACTCAACTAACAGACTCACTTTATCAACATATCCAACAAGAGCGTAGTGGACTATTTATCCAAGCCAAAGATGACAATATACTACCTCATCTACAATATTTATTTATTATGCAGAGTAAAGAACAAGGCCAAGTCTATGCTCGTTACTATGATTCAATATTTTGGACAACATTACAGCTCAGTTTGGCCGATCAACAATCCGCTATTTGGGGCAACTTACAAAAGGTTTATACCCTAGCTCCTGATAGTAATGACACACAATTAAACTTTTTTAACTGGACAACACCAACTCCAGATATCAACAAATCCTCTACTCCACCAATAGAACCAGTTTATCTAAATGCTGATTTTGTAGAGGCTAACGAAATAGTACAACTCTACTGCCTACTCAGCAAAGCTTGTTGTCAGCAACAACTAACCATACCTCAAGATAGACTATCTAATGCCCTATTAAATTTTAGGACTATCGTTAAAACAGGTATTAACCAAGTACACTTACTGGAAAAACTAGCCAAACTCTGTATTGAGCAAACCAATATAGCCTTGATAGCAGAAGTGCAACAGATACTACAACAAGCAGATTTACCAGATTATGACAAAGTTGAACAACTGGTAGACTTATATAAAGGGAACTAATCATGTCAGTAGATCAAGAAAAAAATACAACGGAAACCAAACAACTACCAACAGTCCAACTTACACCTTATGAGCTTATCCAATCAACTGATACGATTTGTGCAACCACAGGTACAGGCTGTAGCTCAGACGATAAAGTTTACGAAGATATAATTTATATCCCCATGCAAAAAAAGTTTTGGCTATTAACTAAGCAAGCCTCTTACGAACTTGAATATGCAACCGTTAGTCTCTACACCAATACCAAAGGTATTTTAGGTGCTTCGGCTGAAGAAAAAGCCAAACTTATGGAAAAGCTAGATATTTCCCATCTAATGAAATTCTTTTATAACCCTAAACCAGCTAGCTTTCTACCAGAAGAAGATCAAAAACGCTATCAAGAGCTTACTGCGCAACTTCAAAAGTATGGGGAAGATACGTGGGAAGGTAAGTCTATCTATACTTACAAAATAACCAAAGAACAAATAGAAACACTAGATCGTAAAGGCATCCAAATAGCTGAACAACAAGGCTATATAGCTGATAAAGGGGAACTCTATACTCCTGAGCAAGCCACACTAAGAAAACTGCTTGCACAATATGTCAAAAACAAACAGCAGATTATGGCTAATGAAGATACCAAGAAGCAATTTACCACTGTTTTTGACAAACTCAATCAACTGCAAAGAACCAAACAGGGTATGGATAATGTTGGTTATATGCACTACTTTGCACCCAATGTCATACTAGAATTACAAGACGAAATTAAAAAGCTAGATGAACTAATTAAAAACCATATCACTGTTATTCTACAGCTAGCCACAATGGGGATTGCCACACCAGAATTTGCTCTTGGACAAAGCTCACCCTCCAAAGAAGGCCAGCATATTGTCGAACGTGGTATGCAACGTATCTTCTTTATGCAAACTGAAGCAGATAAAAAAGAAGGTGTTATTGATCAAATGAGCCAGCTTTTTGCAGACTGGCAATTCTTTCTAGGCAATATAGGTGATTCAGTACCAGCTACCGCTTTTATCGAAAAGCTAAAACAACTGATACGAATAGAAAGCAATGTACAAAAATTTGTAGACCATGCCGAACAGCTAGCCAGTCAATTTGTACCACCAAAATTATTACTTTGGAATCCAGAAGATTACAAGCCACAACCTAATACGGCATTGCTTAATGCACCCATGTCTATGAGAGAGTTTACACGCCCTCTCACCTTCAAAAAATTAAACAGTAAATCAGGGGCAAAAGACCTCTACCAATTTTCCATAGAAGATTTAGCTAAACGCACCAAAAATGCGCCTCAATTCCTTAAACGAGTAGCCAACTATGCGGCTGAGTACCCCAAGTTAAAAAAACGTTTAGTTAATCTTAACAACAACCAAGATGAACTCTTTGAAATCTACCTAACCGAACTTGGCTGTAAACCTATAGAGATTAAAGGTAATACATGGTTTAACAAAGAAAAGCTATTCGACCCTGAAGCACTGTATACCTCCCTAACCAACCAAAAAATACAAGTTAAATCGCTAGCCAACCCCGTGGATAGAGAAGCATGGGGTAAACTACTGCAATACACCATCTTCCAAGATGATTTTTTAAACAAAATAATGGGCTTTGACCCTGGTTATGGCGCACAACTGGTACGTTTCTTAACCAAACATACTGAACAATATATACCCTTTATGGAATATGCGGCTGAATTTTCTACTCGATCGCCCTCTTTACCTAACTTCACAGTAGGCGGTGTAGATGCTAAGTTAGTGGTTTCACCCTACCACAATAAAGCCTCGTTGGGTCCTTTTTATTTGCCTAACCTAGCCAATGCTATTCATCCTGTAGTTTCATTTAATCACCATAAAACCCAAAAACCCATTGAACTCGATTTTGGTTACTTTATCTTTAAACTGGTGGTAGAAGGTTCAGGCTTTGTCGGGGCAAGTTTAGCTTTATCAGGTAATTTATCACTTAATGCCAGCCATGGTCGTTTTCAAGTAGAACTAGAACAACCTGCCTTCTTAGGAGAAAAATCCAGAGGTGTAGTTGCCTCCGCAGGAGGTGAACTCTTTGCAGGGGTACAGGCAGGCGTTAATGGCACAGTACAATGTAAATGGTGTCCACCCAAAGGAACCAAAGGCCATTTTTGGAAACGTCTCGACCTTACCCTTAGACAACTGCAAGGTGACCAAACCATAGCAGGTAGACTAAACGATGACCTAGACCCACTGCAAGAAACAAGCTATAAAACCCTTGCTTCCTTTGCATTAGGTGTGGCTGGTACAGTAGGCGCAGGGGGCAACGCCATGTTTGCACTAACCGCTAATCGAGAAAAAATTAGGCTCCATTTAGGAGGCGGTTTAACCAATGGTATTGGTGCTAAAGGTAGCTTAAGCTTTGAACTGGACTATGCCTCTGCTATTGATATTGTTCGCATTGTACTACAAGGCATCCGTAAAAATGATAACCGCCCTATCGGTTGGTATGACGATATGGGGCAAGCAGTAGATGACCTACTATCAGGCAGAGATGAAAATAACCAAATTATTATTAGTGATAGCTTCTACCGTTTCTCCACTGCCCTAATGCTAGTAGGTCGATCAGTAGCCAGTTTAGCCTTTGCTTGGACAATAGGTATTAGCAAAATAGAAACACTCTATAAACAACTAACAGTTGATTATGGAGTATTGCCAGCCCACTTAGCTAATTCAGGTCTTGAAGATGAACTTCGAGACTGGTTTGCTGAATTACATCCGCAAGCGATTGGTGCATTATTTTACCATTTAACCAAAGACTTAAAAGGCAATAACTCATGGCAAAGTAAGGTTTATATGAATCATTCTGATAAATTGACGACTGGAGAATTAATTGCTTATCAACAAATTGCTATCGCTAATTGTATTAAATGGTTATTAGCCCGTAAAAAACCGAATGAGCGAGATCATCAGCTTTATCCTAATACTGCCCAAGCAATTTTTGGGGAAGCGGTATTGCGAATGAATGAAGAAGGCACTAATGGTAGTTTAGATAAATATTATCAAGCCATTAATCCCGATAAAACTCAGGTATGGGCAGAAGATGCGGATAACACCAACTACTATAATAATATTAAGTTAATTAATGCAACTATGGAGCGACAAATAACAGAAAATAACACTAATGTAAGAACAAGAGATGAAATTATAAAATATAAAGATTTAGAAACTAGAAGTAAAGACGCTAAAGAATATTTTCATAATAAATTTAAGCTACTTTTTAAATCTACTTATAGTGATAGTTATACCTTAAATGACTTTATAGATCAACGTAATACCCGTATGATTGCTTTAAATATGCAAGGAGGGAATAGCAATGAACAAACAGTATAAACTATGGTTTGTTTTTTTAATTAGTTTATTAGTTGCTTTGCCTAGTTGGGCAAAGCTAACCCCCGAGCAAGAAGTAGCCAAACAAAAAGGTATTCTGCTTTATCAACAATCACGATTAAATGAAACCACAGAAAATTATTTATTAGAAGCTGCCGAAGCAGGCGATGTAGAGGCTATGGTCTACTTAGGTATTGTAATGAAAGTTACCATGCCCTTAATGGCTAGTAAATGGTTAGAAAAAGCTGCTAACCAAGGTGATCTCTATGCCATGTATCAACTGAGTATAGATGGGGCGATTTGGGATCAATTTGGTTATACCGAAAATACAAATAAAACTGACTGGAAAAAGAAAGGGACTGAACTAAGTCTTGAACGAGCCAAGCAAGGCGACCCCGAAGCCATGCACCTTTACTATAAATTTACAGGCGATTTAAATTGGTTAAAAAAATCGGCTGATTTAGGTTGGTTACCTGCTCAAGAAGATATAACTTATCAAGTAGATTCAGGTAAGCCCCCCTTTGATAAACTCACCAAGCCAGAGCAAGAAGAACTGTATAGACAATATAGAGACAGAGCGATTGCAAATGGTTCATTAAAAATAAAATATGATACATTTTTAGGGTATAACAGTAAATTTCAAAGTCATTTTTATATCGACCACTCTACAGCTCAAAGATACCTATTGGAATTAGTAGAAAAAAGTTATCTCCGTGCAGTAAAAATTTATATTTCTGTATTAAATGGTGATAAAGACTATAAAAAACTAGGAGTTAAACCAGCCCCCATAAAAGCCTATGCCTTAACTGCTTTTGTACTAGATTCAGGGATAAACTCCTTATTAAGCTTAGAATATTATACAGAAGGCGTTACTACAATAGATGGTCGTTATATTCCTCCTTTAACAACCGAGCAAATTAAACAAGGCTATGCTTTAAAGGAACAATGGGCTAAAACACATCCACCTTTAAGAAATGATAATAATAAATTAACTGATATAAATAAACCTTAAATAATGGATATATGGGTAAGGAAATACTAATGAACAAACGGCTTAAACTAAACATTATTTGGTTATTTTGTTTATTTATTGCCCTACCTAGTTGGGCAAAATCAACCCCTGAAATAATGAAAGTGAATAAAACATAAGTATTTTTAACTCTTAATCAATCTATACTAGATATAAACTAATAGATTTCAAGCCATTAAAAAGATAACAATCTATTTTAATACATTAGTCTAATATACTTTTGTTAAATAAAAATAGAATAATTCTAATAACCTGTTGTTAGATTAAATATTAAAGGAATAAATATGGCTAGAAATAATCGCAACCAAAATCAAGCTCCCCCTCCAAGATGGACGGTAGATAATTATGATAGAAGAGATAGACTTATTGATGCTCAGCTTGCTAGTTTTCCTAATTTAATAAATACTTATAGAGAGTTTGTAGACAATATACATCTACAAGGAATGTCTCCTCGTGCTGCTGTAGATGCTTTAGGTACAGATGCAAATTTAGAGTGCCTAGATCGTCGATATGATGCATGGTCTATACGATTAAGCCAGTCTCTAAGAGTGACCTTTAGGATAGTTGATAATAATACTGTTCATCTCCAACATGCAGGAAGCCATTATTAATTAGATTATTCATGGTAATATCTTTGTTTTGAAATGAACAAATAATATGAAACTGTTACCTATACTCTTACTCTGCCCTATCCTTTCTTTTGCTGATACTATCACTTGTAAAGTTGTGGGAATATCTGATGGCGATACTATTACTTGCCTAACTTATGAAAAAGTTCAACATAAGATTAGGCTATATCAGATAGATGCGCCTGAGAATAAACAAGACTTCGGTACTGCATCCAAAAAAGCCTTATCTGACTTAATATTTAATAAGGATGTTCGTATTTTAACCTTTGGTAAAGATAAATATAAAAGAACACTAGGAACTGTATATATTGGAATTAAAAAATCGTGTGGTGGCGATTTAGCAGCTTATACCTGTATAAATTATTCTGATGTCAATTTAAAAATGATTAGAAGTGGTATGGCTTGGTATTATCCTTTTGCCAAGAAAAATAAACAATATGAAAAAATGGAACAATACGCCAAAAATAATAAAATAGGCTTATGGTCTCAAAAAGCTATAGCCCCGTGGGAGTTTAGAAAGAGCAAGAGAAAATAACTTCTCTATTACATGTATATCCAAAGACTACCTATACAAGTCTAATTTAAATACCAAAATGTAAAATGTAAAAACCCTCGTCTAGCGTAACAACTTCTGACATTTCACTAATAGCTTTAAGCTTTTGTAAAATGTAATCTTTTTTATATATTAGTTTTTCGTAATATCCACCATCCTCACTCTCTTCGTCAGTAACCCAACAGCCAGTTAGATTTAACTCTTCTTCTGGTGCAATAGAAAAAAGTGCTAACCACGAATCTACAATATTTTGTAAATACTTTGCTTGATTCTTTGTGATTTTCGTAATTCCATACAAATTCAACCCTGTATTATCCCCTTCAGAATAAGCAGGAATCCATAATAAAGTATCTCTCATATACCATATTAAATCATCGTCTAACGTTACAGCACCACGCCTAATAGTATCGTAAGTTTTGAGCATAGCCTTGAAACTCATATCAAGAGGATAGTTTTTCTTATCTAGCAATATAAACTCATGATCTAATCCCATATAATCGCCTTAATATTATTGATTAATTTAATCTATATAATCCCTTAACTTCGCAAGCTTAACAAGACATTGTTCATTGGAAGTTCCGTAAAGCTAGCAAAAAGAAGTGATTATTTACAATGATAATTTGTTATAGTTAAAGATTAAAATAGAAATATGGTATTATATTTTTATACCAATATTTCCATGAGTTACCCCTTGCTCAATATATTCAGGCTTAACCGAATCATTCGGATAGGAAATAGCATAGCCAGCAAGTCCTACTTGAGAACCATCACCAGCTAATCCCACCACAGAACCTAAAGAGCCATTTTGCCCTAGATCACCGCCCTTGCCCCCTGCAATAGTATATCCATTAGCGAGCGTTTGACCTTTACCACCTTCTTCGATAGTAGCATCAATAGCACCATTACCAGCAGGTGTAGTACCTATTTCTTCACCAGCACCGCCACCACCATGAGCTAGACCTACTGTAATCTGGTTATTGCCAACTACTCTAAAACCTCTAGCAGTACCACCACCTCCACCACCACCACCAATGACGGCATAGTTTTCAATAGTAGTAAGAGGATAAAGGTTACGAATAGCATCACCACCATTATAGGCTTTCCCCCCTACTAATGGTGGGATACCATGACCGCCTTTACCAACAATGTATCCAACATTTAAAATAATGACCATGCTACCATCAGGAAAGTTATCATCAATTAATAAGGCTGGTTTAGTTATATCTTGTGAGCCTATTATGCCTTCATTCACTAATACAAAATTTTTAGACAATTTACTCATATCAAATAAACTGGACAAGGTAATATTGTATAACGTTTGATCGACTGGATTATGATAAAGCTGATCATCTTTCAAATTTCCATCTGGCAATGGGAAAAATTGATATTTTCTACCCCAATCCCTATATTAATAACACCCTTTTTTACTTCGTGCATTTTGCCATTAAGATTTAAAATAATTTTATTTACTTTATGATAGGCATTATTCCAAGCTAGTTTTACAAGTATCATAATCAACTAATTCCAGTAGGGATTAGGGTCATAAATAAGATAGCCTTCTAAATGCTCACCCGTTCCATCAGGAGGCACTTCTGTTGCTATATTCCATTTAATTTGACGATCTAAAAATAGGGAATACTACCTGCTACCCTTGTACTACGTTCAGGATTTTCTCTTTCGTAGGCAATACATACACTGTCTACTTCTGTATCTTTGGCTTGTGCAATAACATTATTAGCCGTTCCTAGAACCAGTGGCTTTTTCTTTTCATCTGCCATAATAAACACCTTATAGTTGTGTATAATCTTCTTGAATGGTCATTAATTCGGTAGCAGATTTTGCTTTTCCCACATATTGATGAATTTTCCCATCATTAGTGTTAGGGTCTAAAGGCGTAGTAACAATTTGTCCTGTTGTACCTAAATAATAGCGTGAACCAATGGTTAATCCTGATAATGCAGCATTAACAGTGCCTAATGGATAAACGGCTACTGTCTCGCCTGAAGCTACCGCTTCTTTAATAAATCCCTCCCTGGTCGAGTATTAGAATTATCTGCCATCCGAATAGAGGCTGTACCGCTATCCTCAAAGATATTAACAAATGATCCTGCACTAATCGCTTCACTTGCCATAATAATATCAGGTGTTTCGGTAGTATCAGGTAGCATTGAAACATCCAGTTTACCTTCACTGTCTAACGCAGGGATTTTTCCTGCATCAGCCGCACCTGTACTGATCGTAATTGCACTCACTAACTTACGTACACCATTTACTAATGTTAAAATCTTTTGTACTGCCATCATTTACCTACCTATAATTCAATGGGGTCTTGGATATTTAATAAAATTGTTTTGTCTGCTATTGCTGTACCAATAAGTACACAATAACCTTTATTTAAAGGTGTTTGAGTCAATGCACCCTCTACCCCTAAATAAACTCTATCTAAATTAAAGTTAAAAGATTGGTCTGTTAGTTCACCCTGTCTTTTAATTTTTATAGGATTATTTTGCATAGCTCCAGTTACTGCTATACCTGCAATAAAGAATATATTGTCACTGTCTGAACTATCGAGTTGATAAGCCTTACCTGTTTTTACATAGACTACTTTTAAAGCTGAAATAGTTTGCCCTGCATTCACTGTCAACAGATCGGTATCACCATCCTTACCTGCTGCCCCTCTAATACCAGCCATGACAATGTGTGGTTGTTTTGTGATTGTATTATTAACCACGATTTGAGAGGTATTATCCGCATCAATTACTTTCATCGCGTGACCTCTGGTTCAATAGTTACGCTACTTGGACTAACTACTGATAACACTTCACCTGAAGGAGCAATAGCTTCTATATCATAGATAGCATTACGCCAACAAAACGTTGCTGTTACTTCCGCAGGAATTTGTAAGATAATTACATGGTTTTGAGCATCTACAATAACCTGATCCCATTGATAAAATATTTCTTTACTGTTGATATGGGGTCTAATGCTTGCTCTTGCTGTAAATCCTGTTAAGTCATAAGGTTTATAGTAAGAAATCATGCCATTTCCTAAATAAGGACGTTTGCAACAGACTGTCATTTGGTTGATTTCAATAATATCTTTATCTATAACCATAGCTATTACAGGGCATTCTGTATTTAACTCAAAAGGATTTTTGACACAGCTAATAGTCACAGGCCAATTATCAGGAATACCATGATCTTTTACTAAGAGACGAACAGGTGCTTTACTAATAAGTTCTGAAATAGGTCTATAAACTATTTCGTTATCAGCTAGTTTAAATCCATAATTAAAGGTTTTACCTTGTTGTATGGTTATATCTATTGGTTGTGTCATAGCTATCCTCTTTTAAGGATAAAATTATGTCCCTTTATGGTCTTGTCAAGATTTTTTGTTATTATTGTCTGCAAAAGCATTACTATAATTGATTGCATAGAACTCATTGCCTAAAAATACAGTCCTCCCCTGCGGTATAAGGACTGTCTATAATTTTATGAAAAGTTTTAGCTGAGTCTTTAGAAATATAAACTTTGCCACTTTTTCCCTGCGTTCCCACTCTGTAGATAATCCCTGCTGGAATAATCTCTTTACCGTTCTTATCGGTTACTTTTTCTGGTAGCAGGTAGCCACAATATCACCATCTGCTTTAGGTGTCCTTTTGAGGACTTCAAAGGTCTGTGTTTCAATATCAAATTTAACCAGTAGATTTTCTTCATGCTTGGGGTAAGACCTAAAACAAAATAATACTTCAGTATCACTAATGACCGTGCCATACTTTCTACCCCATGTTATAGGAAAAATATCTGCATAAAGCCATAAATATTTATGGTGACGATAGGTAGTATCATTTTCTGAAATTAAGTTTGCCCCAAACTTTAATTTTGCAGTATCAAATTTATATATTTTTCCATCAATATAGAGATGGAAGAAGGTTTCCAAATTGGTATCAGGATCATTCATATCTTCTATAGAACTTTCCCCTGCATAGTTTGCCGCCGCTTCATCATATCTTTTGTGTCGAGTATTAGACACTAATACAATTTCTTTATCGCCAACTGTATCAGCCCAAAGGGTATGGTATATATTCCAGAATGCACCATCAGTACCACCAAACTTTTTACTCGTCTGTGAGTTACCAGAAGCATCATGTTCAATCACTTTGGTTTCTTCAAAGGCTAATGCCCCATCTTCACGTAGTTTAAAATAAACTCTTAACACTGCCGTTTGTGAGTCATAAACATTATAGGTTCCACCACCACTCGTACTTGTTCTTTCACTATAGTGACTACGAACACCTGATAGATAGATGGCGAATCCCTTACTTGTACCTACTATTAATGGCTGCCCTAGTAGATTAGGTAAATAGCCAAGCCATTTACCACCCTCTTTTGGTGGTACGCTTATCAATGATGCCGCATCACGCCATTTATCAGCATTTTCTTCATATTTTTCTAAATAAAAAAATGCTTCTTCTGAAGAGTGAGTTGGCGTTACCTGTAGTCTTATAGGTGTATATGAGCCATTTCTTGTATCCAGTACAAAAATAAACAACGCCGCTTGTCCATAACCAGCATAATAATCTTTATAGGTAATACTGGTCGATGTTTCTTTTAGTATCTCAGGGTTAGGATTTTCACAAAAACAAACACCGCCCATAATTCTAAGTGAGTTGTAAGCCATTGCATAGCTGCCACCTATTGCTATATAGGGTAATAACGCTCCGCCTCTTGGCTTTCTTTGAGCAATGGATATATCTAATTGTTTTAATGTATTTGAGTTTTCAAAAATTGTCATCGCTAAATTACCCAAGTAGCCATTGCCTTTTAGCTCTTTTCTTGCAATGCCTCTTTCAATAAAAAAATAACTCCAACACCTTGAGCGTTTTGCACCTTTGTAACCATCAGGCCAGCTATCAGCATCATTCCAGCCATCTAGTGAGCCTGTATTATTATCTTTATATCTGATATTTTCACTGACTGAAATAATAGATCGCTCTACTGCTGAAGCCCTATATTCAACATAGGGTTTTTCACTGCTTTCACTACCCAAAGAGTAATATAAATAACCTAATTTTTAGGTTCTCTTTTGATTTTTATAGAACCTTCTTTTATTTTATTTTTTACATTGGGGTTAAACACATCACGCCCTGTATTTAGTTCTATTACATGGGTTTCTGCTTGTTGTTGTAACCACTGAACCTCGTTAAAGGTAGCCAGTATGCCAACTAAACATACATTGCTATCAATCACTTTGGTATTAATAAATTGTCCTGATTTTATGCTTTTCCCTATATAGCCTTTATAAAAATGATTCATGTACAGAGCATTACTATAATCTAATGTTTTAGCCCTGTTTTTAAAATAGGAAGCATATTTTTGACCACTGACTGAGGCGATAGATAACGAATGTAAGTATTTACTCATCTATCAGTTCCTCTGAATACACGAACTCTTTCCAAAATCCATTGGTGGTATCGTAGTAAATTTCATACGATTGGTGGGCTGCTGAACCAAAATAATTAATGCCCAACTCAGGGTATAGGCTTGGCAAATCAGGCTTGGTTAGCTCAGTTTTGTCTGACTTATTAATAAAAAATAGTTGTCTATCCCATGAGGTAGGATTTCTACCATTCCATAGCACATAACAGCTTTCTTCATTAACAGGTAATACTAAACTTCTACGAAAGCCCATATTTTTAACAGTAGCAATATAGCCACTGGTATTTTGTTTTATAGCCCATTCATTAGCAGGGTAGATAATATTTAAGTAATCAGTACTTTCAAAAGGTATCAACCCTTTAAAAATTTGTTGTCCTGCATAAGTAAATTGTTCATTGTCTTTTAAACCACCACTATTAAGCTTTTGGTTATCTAATAAGATACCATCGCCATTGTCTTTAAAAGTAAATAATGCCAGCTGCATACCTGTATCTGTAATAACTGCATTAAAATAACTTTGAGGATAATATTCATCAGGTAAGATATAGCGAATAACATTATTATTAACATCCTCTAAAGATAAGGTTTTATCTATTCGATTTGTTTTAAAGTATCCATATAAATTAGGGATACCACAAATAGAAGAGGTATTGAATCCTTTGCTATGTTTGGCGTGTACGATTGAGTTTTTATAAGCTCCAATAGTTATATCATTATCAGTAATCCAGTTAATTCTTGCTTTATATTTATCCGTTATCGTTCCTGCACCACCATAGTCAAAACACATAAAATGTAGATAATCGTCATGGATAACAAAAGTATAACTGTATGTACTATTATATTTTGGGTATGGTTCACCACTCACTACTGTATCATAGGGCGTATGAGCAAAATCTAAGATAATTCTTTCAACAATACCCATTTTGAGAATCGCACCGTTGAAAGGGTCTGTTAATAACAATAATAATAATTGATCATGTATCTTTTTGAAAAAATAACGATAATTCTACGGGTCTAATCATCAGATACGGTCTCCATTTGTGCCACAAGAATAGAGTTGGCATTGGAGGCAGCAGCAGCTATTTGTGCAAAAGACTCTGCTGCTCTAGCTACGGCTGGATTAAAGGAAGGATCAGGACGATAAGCATCTATTTTAAGTTTTTCGTAGGTATTACCAGCATCCAATTGAGCGGTGGCAGCCGTTAGTTTTAAACGCTCAAAACCCAGTTCATTATCATAGTAACTGCCTAATGCTCTGTAGTAAGCATTATAGATATTGGCTTTGGCTTCGGCTATTCTGGTTTGATAGTTAGGCATATCCATGAATAATTTATAGAAATCAGCCATTGCTTTTAATAGGGCAATTTTTAAATTAATCGCCTGTTCTACTGCAAATTTGAGTAAATCGAGTTTGACATTGATCTCATTGATCATGATTTCTTTATTGGCTACTGAAATAGTATCACTGGCATTTTCTTCTACTTGGGCAATGGCTGATACCATTGCACCCATAGGAAGAGTAAAGCCACGACTAGAGAATTCAGCATAGATTTGATTTTTCTCTATGTGAGCCGTTTTATAAGCATTATCCCTTGCCTGATTCCACACTGCCCTAAACACTTGTTCACTGTTGCCATACGGGTCTTCGCCTGAAATCACTTTGCATAGCCATTCTTCAGGTAATGTTCTTAGGCAGCATTTGAGCAATGGGAAGTATTTATCTATAAGCTTCTCTGCTTCAGTATCTAGCCATTTAATAAAATCATTATCTAACCCATCAGGAATAAGGTCATCTATAGATAAAGAAGGTGGTGGTATATAAGGTTTATTAAATTGATAAGATAGATTATGTCTGCTGACATTGCCCAAATAATCAGAAAATCGTATTCTGCTAGCTGTTTGTCTGGCTTGACTGATGCCTTCGCTAACAGTTTGCATGTTGCTATTTAATACTGTATCTACTGTAACAGCCATTTTAACTACCTTCTAATTCTACGCTGTGATAAGCCCACTTCAAATTCAAGGCTATCTATTTCTGCATACGTTATATCTTCTAATACTAAGTTCATGCGCCAATATCGCCCTGCCACACCTTTGGCCATAAAGGTTCTGCGCTGGCTTTGAGTATCCTCGAATCTGTAAACGTTGGTATGTTTGTCATCTACCACGACTTTTAAATACACATCACCATCACTACGAATACCAAGATAAGCAGATGAAACACGTTTGATATTAGGCATTCCCCAGTCTTTTGCGCCTATATCTAGTTCGGCATTGATTAGTTGTCCGTTATCGGTAATACCCGTTAGGCGATAGAGGCCATCTGACTTAATGCCATAGGTAACACCATTACAATTAGCGAAAGATGTAAAATCAAAGTTGTCATACAAAGATAATGCGAAATTAGCGACATTGACTGCATACTGGTAATTTTTAGTATCCTGTGGTGAAACTTGGCTAATTAATTTGATTTTTCTTCAAACAGGAGTTGCAAAGTGGTAGCAAAATCAATTTGTTCATTAATATAAATTGATTCATTTCCATCAATGGTAAATACTAAAGCAACCTCTATGCTATCTTGTATTTCAATGGTTTCAGTAAATAATAGAACGGTTATGCTGTCGGTAGTTTGTTCGGTATTGATAACGATATATTCTTGTAAGTCTATGGTGTCGCCTGTCTCGTTACTACTGGTAAATGATCCCGTTGGTAGTGGTAATTGGTTTATAAACTCAGCATAGTATTTCCTATCCGACATGATCATATTACGAAGAGGAATAGGTGTTAAAGCTAGATCAGCTACACCACCATTAATAGCTAGCATAGGTAGCTGAACAAGAGCTGGCATCATGCCAAGAAAAACACCTATTTGTATTGGTGGTGAAGGATCACTGGTAAAGGGTTCTGTCTGGATAGGTATAGCTGATTCAAAACCACCATAAAATTCTTGAAAGAAATTACCCTTTAAATTAAGTGGATTAAAAAAGTAGTTACCTACATCTAACTCGCCTGTTAATGCTGGCATCACGCCATTAAGTAAATTACTATCAATATTGGAAAAGCCACCAGTCATTGTTATTTTTGCTATAGCGAGATTATTATCAATGCTGATAAATTCAGGATTATCAACAAAGTCATTAATCATATAGAGGGTAGATTCTGCAAAGATATTGCCCTTTATGGTGTTATTACTTTTATAGACTGTTTCAAACTCTCCGTCTATTTCAGCAAAGTAGCTTATCTCACCTGATAAAGCTCTGATCATAAAGCGTGGTCGGTACATTAGCTCTACATTGACAATCTGTTTTATAACACCTGATTCAATAATATAGCTATGCAAACTACCATCTAGCTCATTGACCTTAAATAGAAAGCCATGTGCTACATGGTAATAATTTCTTATGTCTTTACCATCAGATAAACCGCAAATAATACCTATAAAGTTCTGTGGCACATTAAAAGAGAATTGGCAATTATCAGCAAAACTGACTACACTAACTGCACCAGCGTTCCAGCCTGTCATCGGTTTAACAGATTCTTGTGAAGGTACTGCTGGTTTGCCAGGTATTGCTGGGTAGCATACGGTTTCTGGTCGATACTCGGACACAAAGCGTACTGTACCATTTTCAAAGACTATTTCTGTATGTAGCTTATATTCCACTCTACAAAAAGCAGGTCTACCAACTTCAGCAGGTATTTTAGGAATATAAGAATAAATACCTGTTTTAATTAATTTGTTCATGCAATCGTTGGGAAGTAATAACCACCTGACCCAATAGGGATAATTGCACCTGTTGTAATATCAGGGTTGGTAATAGTTAAGTCTGCGCCCATATCACTGACTGTTCCCTGTATTCTGACTTCGGTTGTCGCTACACCGTTAGTATCAGATTCTTTTACCAATCTATAAAACGTTGCACGCCCCGTATTGATGGCTGTTCCATTCCACTGTTGATTACTGCTTTTAATCACTCGCCCTAATGAGTCCACTTCAAATTGAAGCGGTGAACCATCAGATGCCCTAATCTCTACTAACATAGTGGCTGATCCAATAGAATCATCTGCGGTATCTGGTACATTACCTGCAAAGAGGCGTAATACAGTATTGTCGATAGCCTCTTTTAATGAGGATGTACTACCTATTTGCAGTGCTAATGCTTTTGAAATTTTAATCATAGTGTCACCTTATAAACTTGTACCTGATAAATAAGAAAGTCTGGTTTTAACCTTTAGTTCTTCTGAAACGGTTTTTGGCGTAGATAACCTTGCAATGGATAATAAAATGCCATTACTAGAGCCTTTAATGTCACTGGATACTAAGAAATAGCCATTGATCGTTTGTTCTTCAGCAAAGGTAAAGATGGCTGGATTACTGATATTTGAAAAGGTATTATTGCTATCAAATAATTTATTCCATAAAGGGCGGCTAGTTTCCTGATAGCTGATTACTTCTCCTATATTGGGAATATCAGCAGCTTTAGAAGCAGCAGTTGGCACATAGTTACCCTTAAAGATACCGCAATAAAAATTACTAATAGGTGGTGCATCACCAAAAGGAGAACGCATTAAGAAAGCAACACCTTCATTGGGGATCAGGTTATGTTCTTGCCATTGATCCACGATATTGCCTTGTTTGTCGTAGACTGTTGACTCCCATACAAAACCATCTAATACAATACGGTCTAACATGTGCATACCTCGCCATCTATTTCAATTTCCCAATAATCACCAATGGCAAGGTTATTATCAGCATGACTATTTTTATCTAATGAATTAACAATAAGTTGTCGTCCATTGTGTTCTAAGTACCCTGCTGCACCTGATGCCTTGACTTCTGGGGCATAGATACCTTTGTTGGGAGTTGCTAGTTCGCCACTCATACCAGCGACCACTTGTCCATAACGACAAAACCAAGCAGCACGCCCATCAGGTAATGGGGTATATGTACCTTTGATTGCATCTGTATCAGATACTTTGACTTGGTTTATTTGGTCGTTTTCGAGGCTGGATATAAAGTATGTCTTATCTGCTACTACATAAATACCATCTGCTACAGGTGCGATAATGCTAATAGGTGATGGATACTGTAAGAATCCTCTATCTGCTCTAATTAAATGAGGCATAAAAGGTGCTGAGAAATACAGGTAGTTGTCGATACTACCAATAATCACACCATGATAATTAACTAGGTTGGTGACATAAGGGAAGGGATACATATTGCCAGTAGCAAGACGTTTAGTATCTGATTCAATGTTAAGAATGGTATAACTATCATCAGCAATACCTTGATAATATAGAATCTCTGAATTTTGTTCAGTGGCGTAAACGTTGCTTCTAATGTTACTGTTAATTTGAATAGAGCTATTATCAGGTACATCTATAAAATAAATATCTGCACCTGATTCTTCGCCCCCTTCGCCATTGCTAGTCACTGCTATCTTATAGCGTCCACCCTGTAAATTACCTGATCCTAATGTTATGTTGAATTTAGGATTAGCAATTATCCATTGCTTAACTACTCGGCCTTTAATCCGATAAGATTGGTTGGCAATAATAAGATAAAGCTGCTCGTTAAATAACGTACCAGCTACAGTTCCATTCTCAGGCACATTAATTAATGTATCTGAAGTACCTGTTAATGTATCAAAACAAATTAGCTGATCACCATCGACAATGATTAAATCATTGCCAATGCTAAATAATGCTCTGATATTTTTTCCTGCTAATACTTTTTCAAAGCCAGTACGTAAACTAAGTAAATCACCAGCATCTAAATTAACAATGCTTCGTACAAAGCCATCTGGTAATCGTTCAATGGCTGTCACATTATTTGATCCTAACGACCAATTAATTACACGTTCCATATCCACTCCATAGCTATAGGTTGAATAGCTGAACGTCTACGTAAATTTTGGTCTTTAATTTGTTGGCATTTTTGTTCAAATAAAGCTAAGTTAGTAGCGGCTCGATTAGGATCAAATATGTCAGCATCAGCAACACTAAAGGCTGAATACTTAATGTAATGCAGTAATACACGATAATCTTCTTCATCAATGTCTGGTATTGCTTGATTAATATCTTCTAAAGTTAATCGTTTAAGTGGTTTTCTAATGACTCTTAACTGGATATTAACTGGATAATGGTATTTTTTAGTTAGGATCATTTCCCCTGCTTCGCTATTCAGTAATAATGAATAGGGGTTAGGATCAGCTACATTAGCAGAGATAATACGAAGATTATCCCCAGTTTCTCTAACAATAGCATTTTTGATCTCTAAAATACGTTGATCAAAAGGTAAAATATGCTGCCCAACAGCTACATAGAGTTGAGTTAATGCACTTGTTGAGTCGTAGAACGACATTGTTTTTTTTGCAAACTCAGTTAAAGCATCGTTTAGATAATTTACCAACATAAAATCACTGGTAAAGTAAGGTGCTTGAGTGTCCTTTTCTTCTTCTCGATAAACTTTAACGAGTTCGCAAGCTTTCATTACTGTGTGGCCTCTTCTTGGAAAGCTGCCCATGCTTTATTTAATTGAGCCGAACTCACTTTAAAGCCAGCATGTTTAGTGACTGCATCAAGATTAGGATAACCAGCACTGTTATATTCATCAGGTTGTAATTTCTTAATGGCTTCCACAATAGAAGTAATTACCTGATCTTTATTAGGCTTATCTTCTTGCTTAATTTCTACCATATTTTTGATAATACAGCCCATCAACGCTGCTTTTTGCTGGAAGCGTGAGCTAATATCTGTTCCCTTGCCGCCTTTTTTTTCAACAAGTGCTGAATGCCCTGATTCCAAACAAATAACTACTTTTTCTTTACCCACTGGTGGTAATACGGTAATAGTTGCTATAGACATTATTTAATCCTTACTAACGTTATTAATAATCCAGTTGGATTTATCTACACCAACGTGGTCTACAATTAAAATCGCCTTACCTACTTCATCCGTAATGACAGCATCAAGGGTTAATTTAATTTTGTTTAATACATTGGTTACTTTGCCTGTCACTAATAATGGCTTAACAGTTTCTGTATTAAGTGGCGTACCTGCTAGATAACAATCAGCCGTTTCATCATCACCAATCTTGATAGTGCCACTATCAAATGCTTCTTCTACAATAAAATACCCACCTGTAATAATGGTGTCGGGATGAAGAGCTAAAGCATAACGTTCCGTACGTACTGAAAAATCACTAGGGTATAATTCAATAACGGTGCTACCACTGTATTGATGACGTGAATGTTTAGTGATAAATGCCTTATCTGGCTTGTTACTTGGTTGTCTGTTCATTAGTCATCTCCTAGTATTGCACAATCAACAGTAAGCACACCAAAGTCTTCTACCGTGCCTGAGTAGCTAGAGGGGAATGTTGGTTTTAGGAAGCCAATAATACGACCATGTGCTACACCTATTTGGTTACCATAGTTAAATTTCTCAGTATCCCAAGTACCATCACCAATACGGGCAAAGGCTACCGCCTGACAACCAGCTAAACCTATACGCACACCGTTGACTTTACCATCTGCGCCCCATTTCTCACCTGCTGGAGCATGTAAAGTATTAAAGACTCGTTCGGTTTCGTGAATTACTGCACCATCATGGGTAACGATAGCACCCGTAAACCAAGGGTTATTTTTGCCACGTTCAGAGGCATTGATAATAGACTTCATAAAATCAGGGTCTTTTTTAGTTCCCCAATAGCAGTAGCATCCATAAAGATGATGTAGTGCTTTTTACCACTGACAATTAATGGCTTGATATTGTGACGCTTAGCCATTGTAATCATGTCGGTAAGCATTTTATGGTTAGGCGTATCAGTTGCAGTTAGTACGTTATTCCCCGCTTTTACAAGTTTGCCACCTGACCAAACACGATAACGGTTTTCAGAAGGTGCTTTGACATCTTTAGCAAAGGCTAGTTGTTGGAAGGTAGGATCATTACGTTTAGAACCATCTAGGTTGTAGTCATAGCTAATGCCTAACAAGGTTAAAAATGCTAGTTGATCTACACGATCAGCTAACCATTCAGAGAGTTGTGGATTAGCTACTTTGGCAAATTGAATATTACCTCGCTGGTCATCCATACGACCTACGTTTTTAACCGCATGACTTAAACGATCTAGGGTAATCTCCTGATCATGGGCAGTCATTTCTTCTTCATTGCCCACTAATTGATTATCACCAGCTACCCTGTCTTTCATGAGAGGAGCTAATAATTGAAAGATAGCTTTTGCACCTTGCTTAGTTTGAGTAAGTTCAGTGACATAGGTAAATACAGCCTTTGCACCTTTACCTAAAAACTTAGGAAGTTCTGATTGTTTTTAGCTTCATACCAGATGTCTTTACACCAAGCTATTTTTTGCTTGGATTGCTGTTCGGCAAAAGAGGTTTCCGCCATAATAAAATCTCCAATATTTAAATTTAGTTTCAATGTCTTTGATTTAACGTCCATTGACGAAGAAACGACCTTTAAATGCTGTCGGCGCATACCTGTTTTACGTCCAGCAGACGAAGAACACTATTCTTAGTGAACGAGCTTTAAATTAATAAAGCGAGGATTATGGATAGAGGATAAGTTTTAGACTATCGAATAGGAATAAATATAGTAAACTTCCTCTATCCATGTGAATTAAGTTATGTCCTTTTTAAGGTTTGTCAAGTTTTTTCATATATTTTTAAAATACTCTAAAATTATAAAATAAATAAAAGATACTTTTTATTTAAGTCAAAATAACTAAGATAAACAAAGCTATCATATATAAATTACAACTTAATAAAGGAATAAATATTATGGATGATTTATATCAGACGCTTGGTTCTTACGATCCTTACTCTTTGAGAATAAAAATAAATAAAACATATAGAGAACCTTCTGAAAGAGGCTTGGGAATAGATTCATTTAACAAACGTGATTGTGCAACTTTATTTCATGAATTTATACATCAATTGCAAAATACATCATCAATTGTTGGTTTTCAGCAATTCAATGCTATGGTATCTATTTGGCATAATACAAGAAATATCATATACGATCCTAATGATAAAGAAAGCCATACCCATCGAAACGAAGCAATAAAAATATTAAAATACTATCAATACTATAATAATGACAAGCCACAAAAAAATGGTTTACTAAAAATAACCTCAATAGGTGGCGTCCAAGAAATAGCAGAACAAAAGTTTACAAATAATCCAATTAAAATAAATTATTGTTTCAACGACTCGAAATTCGAGTTAAATTTTGGTATTGAAGAGTTTTATGAAAGTTGTGCTGATGCCCTAGAACGATTTTTTTGTACACGCATAAAATTAGATATTACTCCTGAGTTTGAATCAGATTCAATCCCTTATAAAATAGGCGAGAGTATAGCTAAAAAAATCCATCCAGAATGTAGCGATTATCGTTTGATTGTTTTTATGCTCACAGCATTACAACATTCTTCACCTCATCAATGTTTTGTTTATTTAGTGAACCTTTATGGTAATGATCAGTTTACTGATGAACAAATTAGAGGGCTTTGTGAAAAACATACTAAAGAACTTATTGAAGGTAATGTAACGTGGATAGAAGATACGAAAAATATATTAGAAATTGGATTTCCTCTTCCTGACCCCTGTTTAGGTGATGTTGTTAAAACATTCAATAACTCCATAAATAACAATCTTAATAAGCGGAAAGTTACCCCTTTTGTAGAGCTAGATTTTTTAGAGCGTATAGATGAAAATAATTTTAAAGAAGAAATAAAATTACTTATTGAGTCTTTTGGAGGTTGCATAATTTATGCTATAGATCAATCTGGTAATTTACCACCTAAACCAGATAAAATAGTAATAGGTGATAGTGAGTCAAATTACCACAACAATCATAAAGGATGGCTAACATTTATCGTTTCTATATATCTTGCAATAAAAAATAAAATAGAGATTAATTATGATGGAAATTATGAATGCCCTGCTATTTTATATTGTGATCATGAATACAAGAGCAATAATCTTGCTTTTTGCAAAAAAACACCACATAAACATCCTGAAGCATCAGGGAATAGAGATAATTGCGCACATCAACTAGCCAAATACAAAGCATTAAATTTCCCCACACAAACTTGAGAGCAGCTTCGCGACTACTACAGCTAAGTTGAAGAAAAGCGATAATAACTACACAATTTAGAGATCGCTAGACCAAAACGATCTCTATGACTTGCATGATTAAGCTAACCTCTTATTAACTTTCAAAATCAAACCTACCACCATTATCTCTAAACTTTTCATACTCTTCTTCAGTCATATCAGCAGGATCAACAATTATATCTTTACCTGATGTGCCTTTTTTGGAGATTTGTGGTGTAGCTTTATTAGCACGTGCTAACTGTTCTTCAACTTGTTCCTTGGTTAAGGTTGGTTTTTTCTGCGTAGACTGAGTAGTTTGTCTATTGGTTAGCTTCTCTACTTTAGCTACTGCATAATCTAAACTTTCCTTAAAAGTTTTAGTACCACTTTCAAGACTAGACTTAAAGAATGCACTAAATACTTCAAAGGCATCAGGATCAAAGTTAGCTGATTCATCATTTAAATAATCATACTTTTCTAAAAACTCATTAGCATATTGTTGATTTTCAGCCTGAATAGTCTTTGCTTGTTCTTGTTGCTTAACCTCTTCCCTTTCTTTAATCACTTTTTCAGCAATTTTTAGTGCTTTCTCTTCAGTTAGCTTGTCATGGTAAGCATCCATTTGTTCTTGGATTTCCAGTGCTTTATCATCATCACCCATTGCCATTGCTTCATAGTAATCACGTCTCAGTTGCTTAATATTTACTTCTGGCTCTTTTGGTGGCTCTGGTTCTTTTTTGCTTTCAGTAACAGAAGCAACTCCTTTCAAACGAGCAAGCTCTAATTCCATTTCACGATACTTTTGGCTAAGTTCATTAGCTTCATGTACTTTTTGCTGAAATCGCTGATAAGGTACAGTTTTAGGAGGTTGATTAGTTGTTTCCTTGACCTCTTCTTGTTGTTCATCAATTATTTCTTCTGTTGATTTATCTACTGTTTCTTTATTGGCTTCTGCCTCATCTGTTACTATTTCTTCATTGGTAACTTCATCAGCATCAGGGTCATAAGGTAAATCATCATTGATAGTGTTAATTGCTTCATTTGACATAGTAAATACTCTCTCTTAGGTTATTAATCAATTTGTGGTGTTCTAATTCCCTGCATCATCCCCACATCAGGATTAGCAGGTGTTAAAGGATTGGTATTAGTTGGATTAGCTAGTTCAGCTTCGGGCATTTGTTGTTCAGGTGCAGCTACAATAGGTGGTTGATCTTTATCTTGATAACCTGCTGATTTTAATAATTGGTCAGCTATAGGTGCTGTTTGTGGTGTAGCAGCTATAACATTAGCAGCCTGTACACCGCTATAGACTGATTCAATACCTTTATTAACTGAATCAGCTTTGATTCTTTCGGCTTCAGCTTGTAGTTTTTCAATCTTAGCCATCACTTCCTGTAGTTTTGCTTCATCTAATGGATTAGATTGTGGTTCTTGCATTTTGGTGAGTGCATCTAACATGTCTTGTTTATCAGTAATATTGCTGTATCTAATTAAAATACGGATAAATTCAGGACTAACTACTTGTGGTACTTTGGAAGCTAGTTCTATTAGTTGGTTAAACTGGCTATTATCAAAGGTGATCTGCATAGGTTGTTCACTGATCACTACATCATATTCACCAATGGTAAGATCATTTAAAACACGACCATCATCTAAGGGATAGTTAAGATAAATCTCTTCACTGATTTGTTGACCGTCTATATCAGTGTTGGTAATACGTCTAGTACGTGGCAAATCATAGAAGGTCTGGATTAGTTCAATAAATAATCGTCCTACCATATTTCTAGTACGAGATAATGAGTCTAAAGCTAAAGCAAGTTGTTGCTGTGCTGCAAATTGGCGACTCTGGATAGCTACCCCACTTATTTCCTGTCCTTGTTGCCCTAACATGACTTCATTGATACCTGTTACATCATGAATTGCTACAGTTGCTCTATCAGTTAAGTTGGTAATACCTGAAGGAATAGGATTAGGTTGTAATTTAAAAGGTACTTTTTCTGATGGAGTATCTTTCTTCAAAATTAAATTAATGCCAGTGGTAGAGCCTACTTCGCTTAATTGCTCATTGGACATATTAGCAAGGGTATTTTCCCAGCTAACAAAACCACTGTTAGCCGTAGTATTCACAATATGCAGTGATTGACTTAGTGTTTTATTGAGTAGTTTTTGTGGGTCTTTGGCATTATCGACTAGGCCAAGGGTAAGACCACGCCTAAACATAGGGAAGTATGGTATTACGGTAAAATGGTTGTAAGGTGAAATTTCGTTGTATAGCACTGCATTGGAGGTAGTAGCCACTCTTCTTACTACCCTACGTTTCATTTTATGCAGAAAATATCCATTTGCTACTAAGTGGTTTTTTTGCTCATCTTTGAGAGCATGAGCCATTCTAATGTCGCCTGTAGGTGTAATAAATACTTCTACTTCTTCAGTTACCCAATATTGACGATCAATAATTCTATAACGTTTTATGCCATCACTACATAATCTGGCACTGTTGGAATAACTACCTGCAAAACTATTACGTGTTTCTTCTTCATCTAGTCCATCACCAAAGTTGTTAGAGGGTTCTTGTGCCTCTAATAATGTTTTTAATTGTGATGGGTTAATATCATAAGTACTAGCAATTTCATCTATGGTAAACCAACGAGTAACTATAACATCTTGCCAGTTATCAGGGTCATAGTCGTTAGCATCAGGATCAGGTATAACATCCAGTGGATCAAGTATATTTATTGAGATTTCACCAAGAATAGTATCATCGTAGCTAATACCTATATCATAGTAACCACGCTTCATTATTAAACCATCTGCAAAAAGCTCTGTTTCTTTCCAATGAAAATTAATATTGTCGGCTATTTGCATTGCTAGCTTGGATAAAGTAGCTGCTAGTTCATCATTAGCCATACCACCACGAGGACGATAGCTAATATCTGCTCGATTGGCGATCTGATAGCCAATGGCTGCATTAATCCTCGGTAGAATTTGGTTAATGGTTAAGGCAGGTTTTTTAAGGCGTTGCATGACTGCTAGGGCAGCATCTGACCACTGCTTACCGAGATAGAAGGCTTCATTTTCTTTGGCTTCTTGGCAATAATCACTATGTCCTTTACGCATACCATAGTTATAACGTTGCCAATTCATAGCACATAGTTGACTATCATCAGCTTCTTTTATATCAGGTTCTTCATCTACTATCATATTATGCAGCCATATAGTCTAAATCTGAGTTGTTAAGGTTTTTCTGCCAATCTGGTGTGTAACTGTCATCTGCTTGGATAGGTGTAGCAAAGGTTAAAGCTAGAGCATCACCATCATCAGGGGATTTACCTGTTTCTTTTTTGATTTTTTCTTTTGAATCTAATTTGATTTGCCCATTGTGGGTAAAGGAGTAACTAGGTGCGGTTAAATCCATGTGTAAACGGTCAATGTCTGGAATGCTTGGCGTAATAGGGTCTACTATCCAATCAGCCATTTCTCCCCACATTTCAGCACGTTTATTGTAGTATTTACGTGGATCGCTAGGTTTTGCATTGAATATCACAGGTGTTACACGATCACCAAAGCCCCACAATACTAATAAATCGTAAACACCAGCACCTAAACCGCCTGTAATATCAATAAACATCATACGAATGGTAGGATCATTGCGTAATAGATTGGCACAGATACTAGCTACTTCTGGCACAGATAAACCGTTATATGATCCTTCTTTCCAAGCTACACGTCCTTGCCTGTGGTAAATACTGGTATCATCATCACCATAGCGAGCCACATCTACACCTACTACATGCGCTCCTATGCGTTGCACATTGGTTGCTAATTGCTTTCTTGCTCTGGTTACTGCAAACGTATTAACTAATGGCTGATGGCCTACTTTTTGGAAGGCTAGATCACAGGTAGCAGGGTATTCTTGGTTAAATACGTCTTTACTACCGTTAAAATCTGAGAATATTTTGTTAGCTCGCCATGCCATTTGCTGAATATCAAGGCCATAGGTTTCCATATACTCAAGATCATATTCATTTAGCTCTAAATCTTTGCTTGGTTGTTTCCTATATTCTTCTTGGATATACCAAGGCACAAAGATAGGGATATAATCAGACTTACCTGCTACTGCTAATTTCCAACGCTCATGGAAAAAGTTCATACCATTGGCAGTAGATTCTAAAAATATTTCTGTACCTTCTTTATCAGGTATGGCTTGCCCTAGACCTGCCATAATGTCGATACCAAAAGGCCAGTAAGCTACTTCTGAGCCATGAAAAAATTGTGCAGTAAATGAACGTCCAGTTGATTTATTACGCGCTGTAGCAACTCGATAACTACTATTTAGCTCCGAAAAGGATAAAGCTTTAGCATTTCTACTTTTAATCTTTGGCTTAAACTCATCATGGCTAAGATCATAGTAGTTTTTAGCCATCTGGAATAAGTTATCAGTAGCATCAAGATCATGGGTAAGAATAAAGGTTTTCTTATGAAATTTACTAGAGGTACGTTTGTAAAATCTAGCACCTACATAGGTACTTACGCCTTGTTGTCTACCCTTCACACAGATAGCTCTTACTTTGCCTGTCTCTGATAATTGTCTCTCTACGGCATCATGTACTATCTTTTGTGCTTCATTCATATAGAAAGGTACTATTTCACCATCTTTATCAATGATCTTAAGATTATTAGCAAAATAATAAGCATCATCTGTCATCATGCGCTTAAAATAGCTGTCAGCCGTTTTAGATGCACAATTAGACATCTTTGGCCTCACTTGCTAAGCGTGCTAATCGTTCTTCATAGGACTCGCCTTCTACTTCATCTGTTATATTGTAAGCTTGACGTTCTAAAGGGATTAGATTTTTAAGAGTAGTAGATAAATCACGTAAGGTACTGGCATGAGTAGGCAAAGCAACAGCTTTTAACATAGCACTGCGCCTAGCTATGGTTTGATCCTCTTCTGTTTCAGATAAGATAGCTGCTTCTATTTCATTTCGATTAGTAGCTGCTTCTTGGAGTTGCCCCATAAATAGATTAACTAGCTCTCGTCCTGTGCGAATATCATTACGGTGGTGTTTAATCACTTGGATATTGGTTAATGCTGCTGCTTCGATATCCTCGCGCGTGGGGGTGGTGCTTTTTGGTGCTTTTTTTGGTGCTTTTTCTTCTTGTAATGTTAGTAAACCAACTTGTGTAAGACTATTGATTTCTTTGGAATGATCACGAAGCCAACCATACTTATTAGCACGTCTAACTATTACGCTATGATTAGGCATTTTGTACTTTTCTGCTATAGCTCTTACAGATAATTGCCCTAATCTGTAGTCTTTTTCTATTGCTTGCCAGTTATATTTAGCCATAACCTATAATCACCTTTATCTCTCCAAGTTATTCCACTGATAACAATATTCAAATTATGTCCCTTTATAATGTTGTCAAGCCGTTTTTATAATTTTCAGGCAATAAAAAACCCACTAAAGTGGGGTTTTTATTAGATTCAATTTAATGTTATTTTAAGTTATTAATTTCATAATTTATCCACTGTTCATTTACTTTCATTAAACTATTTAATTTGTTTTTCACAAATTCAAGCATTACACCATCCTCTTTGCTTAACACTTCAAGCTCCTCCTCTATATCTACATAATCTAAATAGTCTTCGAGCTCACGGATAAATTTAAAAATTACTCTTGATGTTACCTGTGTTGAAAATAAAATGTTAATCAGTTCTCTAATTAAACCCATGTTAAACTCTAAAACATTTTTATCGTTAGCTAAATCATCATAAAGATCATGATCATCAATATAATCTCTTTTTTCTTCTATTTTATTAATTAATATTATTTTTTGGAGTTTCACTACATATTGTTCAAACAAAATGTTACTTTGTTCAATTATTTTTAATATATTCATTAAATTATCTTTTTTTCGTTTTTGATCTAACTTTTCAGCTTGAATGACTACTTGTGCATTTTGATACATTACAATTAATGTAGATAGTATTATCGAAAAAATGATTCCTACTGCTTGTACCCCAGCGAAAAAATCCTGTTTATGGCTCTCACCACCTGTATAAAAATAGACAAATATTAAAGCTAGGACAAAGTATAAAGTTATTGATATAATAGCTTCACCAGTAGTAGTAGCTTTACTCCAACATGTTTTTGGCCAAAGGTATATTTTTCTTAATATAAATAGAAACCAACTTTTATTAAAATCTAATAACACTTTCATAAATTATTTTCGTTTCTGATATTATTTGAATGCTGTAAACTGCGATTTTGCATATATCTTCCCACTATCTGTCAATCTGATATATTTATGCTCAAAAGTATTAGGATTGACAAAGTTATCATCTACTAAAAAGTTATATGCTTGTTGTATATCAACAATATTACAAGATATATTCATACAGAGTTCCTCACATATTTTTCCCCCTATTAACATATTATTATTTTGACGCAAACATGTTAGGAGTATTTCATGTGCAAGACCATAGACATCTGGAAATATTCTAATTCTTCCTTGATTCGTAATTTTATAGTTGGAAGGACAAATAACATTCAAATCTCCCCTATTAATTTCTCCTTGAATGAATTCATTTTCAATCAAATACTCATGAATACATATTAGTTCTGAACTTGGATATTCTATTTTGAAATTATTACATATTTCTATAGCTTTTTCATTTGATAACTCACCATTATATAAACAGTTTAAAAACTCTAAAGCTATATCTTCTACTTTTTCTTGATTAATGTTCATATTAAATCCTTTTAAACATATTAGATTTCGAACTATAACAATTTACTCGTAAATATTAAAAGCAATTTTTACAAATACCCTCTTGTTTTTGTCATTTTTTATAGTATCTCAATAAACTCATCTTTCATATTCACTAAGAATAATCATTAATTTTATATATCAATAAAAACTCATAATACTATGCATTTAAAATCATTATTAAAAATAAAATCCTTTTGATATATTGATTAAATTGAAAGCCAAATAATGTTAGAGTTAAAGACCTGCAATGAAAAAAGTGATATTTATTATTCTTATAA
This sequence comes from Entomomonas asaccharolytica, assembly GCF_016653615.1. Classification (NCBI taxonomy): domain Bacteria; kingdom Pseudomonadati; phylum Pseudomonadota; class Gammaproteobacteria; order Pseudomonadales; family Pseudomonadaceae; genus Entomomonas; species Entomomonas asaccharolytica. Next base: position 2,556,865 of record NZ_CP067393.1, read on the forward strand.
GTAGTTTGTTAATAAGTAATTTAGGTATGGCTCACTCTGGACGTACTGATAAAAACGGTTGTCATAGAGATAAGTCAACAAATACTAGACATTGCCATTAATCAATAATTATCTCCAAGACACTCCAGCAGTAATAAAGAAATGGTATACCTAAATATGGATAAAGAACTTGAACACCCAATAAACCATCCTTGGCCTGAGTCTATTAAAAGATTGCAAGAGTTGACTAAATTTACATCTTTACCTTTCTTTGAATCTGAAACAATGCGTTCAATCCAAAAACTTAATGAGGCCGCTACTAATAATCTAGCTTCCTTGGCTACAAGACAATCTGGACTTATGAAATTAGCTCAGTTGGCAGCAGAAAACAATAAATTGGCATTCGCTTGGCGTGAATCAACAGCTATAAAACTAGCTGGCGACCTCGCAAAATCAAATAAGTTTGCTTCTCTTGCACTACAAACACCAGAAGTTATAAGCTCACTAAAAATGTTTGTAGAAGCAACTAAATTATCAGGTTTATATTTTCAGCAGCCAGAAGCAGTAAAACACCTAGAAAATTTTAGTAAAACATTTCAATTACCCTCAATTGCCAAAAGTCAAATTGAGGTACTAAAACAATTTTCTGAGATAAGTAATCTTGCCTCGTTCAAAGCATTAACCAATTTAAAAAACTCTCCATTATTTAATCTTCCATCAGTAGACTGTTTATCAAATATTAGTCCCGAACAGATAATTGATAAATCTTTTTTAGAAATAGATTCCCAAATACGTGAAGAAGTGTTATCTACAACAGATTTTAATACTCTTTCAGAAAAAACTAAGAACATTCTTACTTATCTTTATCATTATTACTTTTTGCCTTTTTTTCTCAGTTGTTTAGTTACACACATGATGACCCAATCTTCTGAAGTTAGGAAAGAATTAGAACATGTATCAACTCCCGCAGAGGCAAAAGCATATGTCCGATCTTATAGTAAAAGTTCTGATTGGTTATCTCTAAAAGGATATCGTGTCACAATTGCAGATTCTCTTAACCTTAGGAATAAACCCAGTATAAAATCAGAAGTAATTACAACTTTGCCTTTAGGAACACTTGTTGAGGTTATAGATAAAAAAACTCACCGCTCTTGGCTTCTAGTTGAAGTTGAGGTAAATGGTGAGTTTGTACAAGGATGGGTTTCCAGACGTTATACAGATTATTTTAGATATTAATGCTATTACAAATACCCTCTTGCCCTTGCCATTTTATCTACAGACTCAGCCAACTTATTACGTCTTTTTTGTAGTATCTCGACACGCTCATTTTTCATACTGGCAGTTAATTGTTTATTAGCTCTAATTGCATTTATTTGCTGTGAATACTTATCTATTCTAGTTTTAGCATTGTTATACAACTGACGTGATTTTAATCTATTATCCTGCGCTAACTCTTTGGCATACTCTAGCTCGCCATTTTTGCGAGCATTTGATAGAGAAGCATAGACTTGATCTATTTTCTGTTGTGACTCATAGAACCTCGTCAAATACTTACTACCTGTACCAACATTTGAATTTTTAATAAAATCTCCTACCATAAACAGATTATTAACTTTGCTTAAATCTCGATTAGGATTACTAGGTAAATCTACTAAAGGTCTAGCAGCTAGATCAGTAATATTTAACACCTGTAAACCAAGCCAACCAAAATAACCACGTACAAGGTACTCTATACGCTGTGGTGAAATATTTAATACTTTTCCTGCTGCTATAGCTCCTGCACTGGTGGCTGCTGTATAGCGGTCTTTAGCTGCAAGTCGTTGTTGCCCCATATTATCAATAGGTGAGCCAAGGAAAGAGTTATAATTATTAGTTGCTTCTAAAGCTGGTTTTATTAACTGTGGCATAGGATTCATAGCTAGTTGATCAGCCAGTAAAGTAGTCAATGATCCTACAAAATCTTTGGTCGTGTAATCATTACTAGCTAAAGCGAACTCTAAACCACGTTCAACTACTGTGCCTAATGCGCCAATTTCAAATGGTTTAGGAATATATAACGCTTTATCTGCTAGTTTCACATACCAATAGTTATCCCGTACCCAGTCTGGCAGTTGTTTATAATCATCGTCATCTTTTTGTAGTAAATACAGTAAAGATGAAGCTAAAGCGACAGCCCCTGTTACCATAGCAAAACGTTTAGGATCATGTTTAGCTGCACGACCAAGTTTATACATGCCTTGTAGCCTTGCATTAAAAAAAGGTACTACCTGACTGAGAAAACGAATAGAAGCCCATTTGCCATGAGCTGTAAAGTTCATTAAATCACGTGCTTCAAAGCTTGCTTGTAAATGACTTTTTCCTGCTGCTATGGCTTGCTGATAGATAGCTGCCCGATTAACAGTTTCTGCTCTGTCTCCGACCTCCTTATACCAATTCCATGCTTCAAATAGAGCATGTTCTACTTTGGAGCGAGTATTTAATATCTGTCCTTCTTTGATACTAAGTTCTTTCATTAGTTTACGTAGTTGATAACCTTGGTTGCCATCATTCATAGAGCCAAAGCGAATAGCACCACCACCAGCCATTAGATGATTTAAGGTATTAGTGCCTATTTTAGAAGCATTAAAACCATCTATTACATTACTGATAGGATTATATTTTAGGTTAGCTACTGCGGTAGCCTGTAATGTATCTCTGATTAAATTTCTTAATCTAAAGGTAGGTGAGATTGTAACACCAACGGTTAAAGCTTTTTTAAAGCTACCCATGATATTAATCAGAGGATTATTCCAACCTTTGTGATTAATCATATTCAGCGCATCAAATACCAACGGATCGTTGACTTGGTAATATTCTTGTTGCCCACCTTCCATCACCCAAACAATATTTTGACCTCCTTTACGGTAGCCATTGGTGGATTGGTTGATATACTCACCTGCTCCTATTTTATCTAACTTATCAGCAATACCTAGATTAACCGCAGATTTAAGAGAGGTAACACCAGCTTGATTTTTCATGGAGGCAGTAAGTAGATGTGACCAATTACTGACGATATTGACTAATAAGTCATCCAGTGCCTTAGTACCACCTTTAAGTTTTTTAAATGCTTTCTGCCCCACTAGTTTATTAACATTACCTATACTGAAATTAGTATCTTCATCAGCAATACGATAAAAAGGTAAGTAAAAACCACTTTCCCACGTTTTACGATTTTCACCATCTATTAGCCCTGATTGTTCAGCAATATCCAATACTGCTTTGTTGTAGGCCATGAATTGTTTTCTAACTTGATTATATACCTTTGCCCTGCTTCGACCATCAGTCATAGTACCATCACTTAATTTTTTAAGCTCTTGTATATCACTATCTGTAAATAGGTTTTCTCGATCCTGTTGTTTTAATCGTTCTGCTCGATTAGCTGCCATCCAGCTTAACCATTCGTTAAGTTCATTGGTTTCACCTGAATTTAGTTCTGATAAAATACCAAATAATCCTCGCCCATCTGAATCTATATCTAATGCACCTTGGCTAAGTTTAGGTTTACCAAAGCGCAATAAAGCTTCTACTGCTCCCTCTGTGCCTTTTGACAGATGAGCTTGCATATAAGCAGTTTCATTCAATTCTTTTAGTGGTGCAAAGGAGTCAAACACACCTTGCACAAACTTTTTGCCTAGGTTTTCAGTCATACCTTCAATTTTATTTTTAATGCTTTCATGCTGGAACATAGCAAACTTGTTTTTCATTATGCTACGTTGTGCAGGTGAAAGACGATCCGATAAAGGTTGTGAGCTATCAATTTTGTTATCTAGCCAACTAAGACCACTGTCAATAAATTGGCTAAGACGTGAATATTGTTGATTATTATCGCCAATAGCTACTTTTCTCCCATTTTCTACAAAACGTCTCGCATTACCTAATAAAGAAGCTATATCATTAGTAGACCAATTAATAGGTAAACCTAATTTTCTTGAGAAATTTCTAAAAGCAGCCACTAATTTATTCCAAAAAGACATATTTTGAATATCATCTGTGGCTGCCATATCAGCAAGCACTTCTTCAGTCGCTAATAATTTACTATAGCCATACTGTTTTGACAGTTGATCTGCTTGTTGTTTAACTGCTGGATTAGTATTGTAGATATTATTTAAGATTGGATTTAAGGCATTACCAAATAATCCTCTTAATCCATAATGGCCTAATATCTCATGTTCAACCACAAAGGATGCATGTTGAGTCGATTCGATATTATCGGCAATTAAATAGACTGTGCCATTATGTTGAATACCACTGGCATCATCGGCATTATCTTTGTTTATTTTATGACGGATCGCTTCAGGTAAATCTTCTGTAGACTGAACAACGGTAGTAGCAGGTATATTTTTCCAATGTTTGGTAGTATTATTAATAAATGATCGTAAAGTTACTGCATTACTCCCCTGGTTAAATTTATTTCGTGAATACTGTTGATCTAAATGTAAGTTACCATTTTCATCTAAATATTCTTCACGAATAAAGAAGCCACCCTCTTTCTGGAAAGTATATTTATCAATTGCTTTTGCTTGCTCCTTGCTGATATTAGCTATAATACCTTTGATGACTTTACCTCTAGCTGTTGTATGTTCAACAATTAAAGGCTTACCATCATTAGCTAGATTAATCACTGGTTTATTTTCAGTATTTTCATTATTACTGATAATAAAATTATTATTTTCGTCTAAATACTCTTCACGAATGAAAAAGCCGCCATCTTTAGCAAAGGTATATTCATCAATTTTCTTGGCTTCACTTTTCGGTATATTGGCAATTACACCCTTAATTACCTTGCCTCTTCTGGTGGTATGCTCTACTAATAATGGTTTTCCATCTTCATCCAATTTTACAGTATCTTCTACTTCTATTTCATCTGTAGCTTCTTTTTGACGGGGTTTTAATTCAATATGTTCTAACCGATCAAATAATTCATTAATGGTTTTAGCACTCGTAAAGTCTAAATAGGTACTACCTTCATCAACATTATTTTTATCAATCACTAATATTTGTGTGCTAACACCTGTACCAGCTTTCTCAAAAGTAACACTAGGCATTAATATCCTAGCTTTAATATTAATACCTTGCGCTTCTTTAGTTTCCAAAAAGTCATCAAAACGTTTATCAAATTGTCCTGTAGGTACTAGAGCAACTACACGTCCATTAGGTTTTAAATGACGAAGTGCTTTTTCTAAATGCTCCATTGCTGTTTTACCCCCTGATCCGTAAGGAGGATTCATTACAATAGCATCGTATTTATTCACTAGGTTATGATTTTCAAAACGATCATTAATAATATGTGTACCAGCTCGAGATAATCCTATTCTTTGCGATAGATTATAACTAGGCTCTACCGCAGTAGCTTCAACACCATCAGGAATAAATCTGGCAATTGCGCCATGCCCTGCTGATGGTTCTAATACTTTATCTCCTCGCCCAACATCAGCCCATTCCACCATTTTGTAACCAACAGGTTCAGGCGTGGCATAATAATCAAATCCTTCCCGTTGATCTCTACGTTTGGTGTTTTTTTGTTGTCCATAGTAATAGGTTTTAGCAGCATCAAAACCACTGATTGCCCTTGCTAACTCTCTATCTAATGTTTTACCACCCGTACCATCCGTATCCAAAAACTCAACATCTGAAGCATTGGCATAGGCATCTAAGAAGGATTGTTTTAAGGCTCTGGCTTCATGTCCAAGAGCAAGGTTTTCAGCTGTACCAGCTCGTTCTGCAATTTTCCAAGTAAAAGCACTCGCTTCCCATCCTGTACCCGTTGTGAAGTATCGAATAATCACATTAGAAGCTTGTCCTGTTCGGTAAATGCGCCCCTCTTCCTGTGAAGCTGCTACTGGCCTAACAGGTAAACCTAGATTGGCTAAAACTCTCTGATGTTTACCTGTAGTATCGTGCATACTAATACCTTCACGACCAGCATCAGACTGTACCACAATCAGGTTATACCCTGAATTATCATCATTAAATAAAGCAACATTACGTTCACGTTGAGCTTTTGGTATTCTGCCATTGATAACTAATGTATTATCAAAATCCCTTGCAAATCTCTCAAGTGGTGATACCAGATCAGAAAAATCTGCTCTTAAGTGTGGTTGAGCTAGAATAGCTGCTATCTTTGCCCTTTGTGCGGTATCCTTAATATTACTTAAAATAACTTGGTAGGGGTTTCTTGCACCACCTTTATTAAAATCATGGAATACAACAACTTTACGTCCTAGCTTAATACTTTCCTTGATATAATCTACTGAATGTTTAGCTTTAATAGCTTCCAGCAAATACATACGTTCATGATAAGGAAATAATTTATGAAGTGCTGGTAAATCAGTTAAAGTATCATCTTTATCTTGAGCTTCCCTAATTTCTTCAAAAGCCTTATCTAGTCTAGTACCCACTGCATCTTCAGTAAGAAAGAATTTTCGGTCATAATCGTAAGGAATATCTAAACGTCTACCTGATAATGCCCCTTCTTTTTTTAGCCATTCATTAAATTCCCGTTCCATTAACTCACCATCAACATTACTATCTGGTCGAGTTAATTTGTTGTAGCGCATTCGATAACCAAAATGTTGGATAAAGAATCTATCATAAGCATCTCCTGAGTTATAACCTTGTGCTTCTGACTCTGACACAGGACTATAATCAAAAAGATAACCTTCAGCATAATCAACATTTTTTACATAGGCGAAAGGTGTTGCAGATAGCATCACTAGTTTAGATTTTGGTTTTTTTGCATAAATGGCTTCAGCTTCTTTTTCTTTTATACTCCACTGCTTATGAAGTACATCACGATCATCTAATAACTTTTCTATTACTGCCTCATCTGTTTTAGTTTTTTCTTGTTTCTTAGTTACTTTCTCTAATTGAGCTTTGATCTGATCTAAACCATCTCTATATTTTTTATAATCCTCATCAAAATAAGAGCGAGCAAAAGCATATTGACCTCTACCATGCCCTGTGAGCAACCTTAATTTTCTTAGGTAGGTGGTGGTAGTACCTTGTTCATCACTAGACAAATAATGAGATTCATCCGCTACTACTAAATCCCAATTCCGTTTACTAAGGGCATCATTACTACCAAAATTAGCATAGGTGGTGACTACTACACCTTTTTTACCATTATCAGTAATGCCCTCTAATTGTTTAGCAGCAACGTCTAATTTACCTTTAAGAAACTTGACCCAATCACGGACAATTTTGTCATTAGGAACAACAACGATAATATTATCTTTACCAGCACTAACAAAACGTCTTATTACCCCTGATCCTGTACCTGTTTTACCTGTTCCTGTGCCATTAGTAAAAAGAATCCCTAATTTGTCATTTTTAAATAAACGTTTTTCAGCTTTGTATACATCGTCAACTTGGGCATCAAAAAGAACAGGTAAGGCTTGTTTAATATTATTTTTATCAGCAAAGTTTGTGGTTATATTTTTATTGGCTGCTAATTGCCTGTCATATAAGGTTTCTGGCTCTCTTGTTCGACTACGGTCAATAATTTCTCTTGTTCTTGCTTGTTCAACATCCTGTCGTATGTCGCTATCGCTACTAACTCGGCTTTGCTCGCTATTTCTGGTAGTGGGCTGCGTAGCTCGATCTGTTGTGTTTCCGCTACGTACTCTGCTATCGCTGACCTTTCCATCAGCAACGGCATCAGTTCTTGATAAATCGTTACTACGTCCTCGCTCTGTGGATACTCTTTCTCCAGTTCGTTCGCTTGTTCCTCCAGTGCTTTGTCTAGCTCCTGTTGGTTCATCTGAAATAGTTTCTTGTACAGTGGTGTTTCTAACTCCACTGTTTTCGCTATCTCGTTCCATAGATACGCTGGCATCTGATACATCAATTTTACCTTCTCTAAAATCCTGAACAAACCTAAAGATATAAGGTTTAATTCCAGTTCCAAAATTATCTAATATAGCTTTCAAAAAGTCACGTAAGTTTTTACCTGCTTCTTGGAAATCCTTAAACATTGCTATAAAATGTGGCTTTGCTTTGGTATAAGTTTCCTCATCAAAAGATAAACCACTATTTAACCTACCTTTACCTCCAAAAAGCTCTAATAATCCTTTAGCACCATTTTTACCAGCACTTTTTAGATTAAATCCAAAATCTTTAGCTATCTTAGAGGCTGTTCTGTCTACTGATTGTTCATTGCTAACATCTGCCCTCTCTGCATTTGATAAAGTACGCTTAGTTTTAGTAGCAGTATTATTTTTTTTAACTCTTTGCCTACGTTCTTTCAATGACCTATCAGTCTCAACAGCCTTAGTCTCTGTTGCTAATTCATCAAGCAAATAAGTAAGTTCATCATCTGATATATTCGACATATCATTAGCTAAATCATTTACTTTCTGCTTAAGCGTGGTATTTTTATTATTTAATTCTAAACCTTGTTGACCATTAGCAGCAGCAATATCAATATCACGATCTGATCCAGTTAATTTAAAGTTATTAAGATCATTATCTGCTTGTTGTTTTTGTTGCTGTTGTTTTGTTTCATTAGCTAATTTTTGCTCTTTAACTAATCTAGCTTCTAGCTCCTGCCTAAGTGATTGTTCAGTCTGTTGCTGTAGATTAAAGTTAGTTATTTCTTGTTGGTTGCTAGTTGTTCTTTCAACTTCTGAAGTTGTTGTTCCTTCAGTTTGATTAACTCGCTGATCGTATTGCCGTAACTGGTCGTTAATTCTGGTTGAATCGGCTTCTGTGACTGGTTCACCTTCGAGGATGGTTGTTTGTCTTTGGAGTTCATTGAGTTGTTCCTCTAGTTGTATAAAGTAGTTGCTGGCATTTTCATCATAGAAACGTGCCTGTTGTTCAGCTTCTACGCCATACTGTTCACGTATGATACTATATTCTTCTTCTCGTAGCGCATTATCTTGTTCTAGCTTATTTAATAGGTCTTGCTCATACTGCTGTAAATAAGCCATTTCAGAGTTAAGGGCATAATGTTTTTTCTACCTGCTAGCTCATCTGCTATTGCTTGTTGAAGCCATCTAACACCATCATTATTATTTATTTCATTAGGTGGTATATAACCTTCATCAGCTAATCTTCTGGCAACATCATCTATACTAGTACCCTTTTATTACTCCAGAGATAGCCAACACCTACTATAGATTTATTACCTACGGTGTCACCTGTAGTATCTAATTTATAATCAGGTGAAATACCTCCTAATTTGATAATAGCATCGGTAAGAGTATCTTTTTCAGGATTGATTTTACGTCTTTTAAGCTGTTTTTGCTTTTTGTCATATTGAGCTTGGTAGTTTTTTAGTTCTGCTTCAGTTAATAAGTTATCATTAGTAGGCAGTTGATTAGGCTGCGCCATTTTCTCTTGATTAACTTGATTAATCGCTTTAACCGCTTGAATATAGTTACTTCCTGTATATTCCATTAGTTGTTTTGTACTAATATTGTCATACTGCCGAGCAATATCTTTTAATTGGTTTAAAGTTACTTCTTTAGCTTTACTATTTGGCTCATACTGTTTTGGAAGATTAACATGTTGATCTAGTTGTGAAGTAACTTGATTAGTAGAAGGCAGTAATTGGTTAATTTCACTCGTTGGAGTAGTAGGATATTGGTTGGTTACATTATCTACTACGGGAGATTGCAAATTTTGTTGTTGTCCAAGTCCACCAGCCCATAAAGCTTTGGTAATTGTACCACTAGGTTTACTAGGTTCTGGCATACCGTAGAAATCAGCTTGTTTATTTAAACCTTCAATCACAGGATCATACTGATTAGATAAGTTAGGATTAAAATTAGCTGACTGTGGATTATTAGGGTTATCAAAACCTATCTGTGCTGGAGGTGGTGGTTGATAGTCTGTACCCTGATAAATAATATCTGGTGCAGGTTGTAATCCTTCATAGCCTAGTTTTGGTGTTGCATCATAGCCTAACTTTAATAGTTCTTTACTGGTAGTAGGTGATTGTTGTTCTGGTCTACTGTGTCTACTATGCGCTAAGTTTGCACCTGCCCCCATAAAACCACCTGCTAATAAACCTGTGGCTGCGGCTTCAGGTACACTTTCTAATAGTGGTTTATCTTGAGCATAATTTTGCCACATTTGTTCCGTAGCTGATTGAGGTAGTTCTTGAAATGCACCTTCGGAGATAGCACCTTTAATAATATTACTAAAGGTCTTTTGGCTTAGTCCTTTGGGTAACTGACTACCACCTGCTAATAACGTTTGTGGATCTAAAATACCTATTTTTTGTGCTAATCGACCACCACCATAACCTATTAAACCTGTAGTTAAACCTGAAGCAGCAGAGGCTAAACTTTGCTTACCTGTTAATAAGTTATCTGGATTTTCTTGCCTAATTTGTTCTGCTGTTTGTCCTGCACCTACTAAACCTTCACCTATTGCACCTCTAGCAACAGGATTATTAGCTAATACCCCTGCTTTACCTAATAACCTTGCATAAGCACCACCACCTAACATGGAGGGTGCAGACTCCAGAACTGTACCTACAAGAGTAGAAGGATTTTTAACATAGCCGTAGCCGTATCAATAAATCCATCTGCTTTTTCTACTTCTTGATTAGCTTGTTGCCTTGCAGTAGAGTAATTATTACTCAATACTTCCTTAGTACGCTTGGGATCATAACCTACATAATCTTGTAATAATTTCCCTACTCTACCTCCTGTGGCTAAATTACCCAGTCCGACTACAGCTTCACCTGTACCTACTACACCTTTAGCTAAATCTAAACCAGCATCACCAACACGGCCTAATATGCTTGAGTTATTTTCTTGAGTTGGTGTTAAATCAATATTATATCGTTGAGCAAACTCTTCAACGGTTGGTTTTCTCTTTTTGATTCCCAATAGGTAATAAATCATAATTTGCCATAACTAAACCTGCTAATCTTATTTAAATAGCAAGTTATGTCCCTTTTGGGTGTTGTCAATTATTTTTATATTTTCTAATCAATAAAATCACTTGATATGATTTATAATTATGTATTTGCTGAGATCACTTCACTACATGAATACTTTGTTCCGCTACAGGTATTTCGATAACCTTATTATTTGTCATTTTGCTTTCAATAGCTCTTCTTACAATATATTTAATATCATCATTAGTATGATCAGGAGTAATTTCAACATATCCAACTCCTGCTTTACGTAAAGCTTCTTTTTATGGCATCCCTCAGTGCAGCACTGCTCTGATAGTGACCCTCTCCCTGATATTCAACAGCTAAAATAGGATTACCAGCACCATCAATAATTAATATATCGACACGTTTTGTATTTATACAACGATATGCATAACGAGTTTCACTGGATAAAATTTCTCCAAGACTCACTTGGGCAAATACTCTGTAATATTTGAACTCTTTAATTACTCCTTTTTCAATTACGTTAAAAACTCTATATTCCTGACGACCCATAATTTTTTGAGCAGAAAATGCTATTTTCTCATCAGAGACTATTTTTAACTGATCTCGAGGATCACTAATATCAAGGTAAGAACTAGAACGCTGATTTGACTGTTCTCTTACAGGAGGATTCCACTTATTTTTTCTTGAGTATTTTTTATTGTGTGGTCTAAGAAAATCTTTTAAGCCTAAAACAATACCTAATGCGATAATTATTGATAAGATGGTAAGCATTTAATCTCCCTATAAACAACAAAAACAGCTAAAATATATTTTTTACTATTTGTTATTGTCTTTATAATGAATTTTTTAACTATCTGTAATTCTATTCGTCATGCTAATGTATAACAAAACATAAAAACTCATGGTATTAGTTAGTTAAACTCAATATAAAAATAATTGCTTTTTATTATGTGATTAAGTACCACTTATTAATTGTTTATGTATTTCCTCTTTTGATTTACCTGTACGCTTCGCTATTTCATTAATATAATCTTCTGTATTAGCACTTGCCCAATCAATATTACTAACTTCCTGCCCTGTACTTGGATCAGTCACAATGACTCTTTGTTTCTTACTACTATCTGGCATTTCATCAGTAACCACATTGACTGCATTTCTTTGAGCTTTTTGTGCGCCACTAGCTAATAAGTTTCGAGTTTGTAAGGCTGCTAACCGTTGCTGTGGTGTTGCATTAAAATCTGCTAATAATCTTTCTAAACCACCTACTCGTTCTGCTGATTCGATATTAGACCCTAATAATCTTCTGCTTAAAGAATCATTTTGTAACTGGCTATTATCTAAAGCAGCTTGTCTATTGATTTGCCAATTGTCCTTACCTCGGTTATTGAGGCGATCTATGGTTTTCTTATTGGCTCTATCTGCTTTTTACGTTGATAATAACCACCTGTTGTAGAGTCTTCGATAACAGTTGATTGTGTTCCAGCATTATAAGCAGGAATTTGTGTAGCTGCTGCTGATTGTAAAATATCTCTAACACTAGGAGAATTTTGCCTTATAGAAGGAATAATACCTAGACCACTTGCGTCTTGATTAGGTACATTACTATAGGTAGGAACACCATTTATTAATTGTTTAGTAACACCTTGTACACTTGTAGGCTCACTATTTTGTACAGAAGAAGAGGCTGTTCTTGGTATAGGACTAACAGCATTTTTACCCAGTGCTTCAAAATCAGATATTTGCCTTGTGGAAGATGACTGAACAGGTGGGATTGATGCTATCTCAGTACCAATCCTACTAGCGGAAGGATAATTGTTTGTATAAGGATTCATACCTAATAATTTTCGGAATGAGCCTCTTAGTCCATCTGCTTGATAAGCATAATTTTTAGCTTCATTATTCCATTGTTGTAATTGCTCTGGACTAGGTTTTGGTAGATTAGCTGATTGATTTAATAATTGCCTAGTTAGACCTTGATTATTTCGTCTCTGTAGTAAAGGATCATCAGATAAGGCCACTGGCGATCTCCTTTAATGTCTCTTCTGCTTCTGTTGAATAACTATATATTCCTGTAGTATCTTTTTTTCTTTTAATTTAGCTAAAAACTCTCAAGTCCATTGATAATATTGTTATTAATATTACCACCAAATTCTATATAAACTTTTTCACCCTCTATTACTGAACACAGAAAAAACTCTAAATCTTTATCGTTTAAACAAATTTCTGCATTTTGCGCTGCCTCTAGTGCAAAGGCAAAAGCTGTACCGTGTTTAGTTGCCATAGTCCTACCTATAATATAAATGAATAATAGATAAAACTATGTCCCTTTATAGCCTTGTCAAGTTTTATTTAAAATAGTCATTGATTATAAGGATTCAGTAGCTCTTGTTACATCCTTTTTAAAAGCAGATAATTACCTTTTTCTTAGTGAGAATAATTTAGTGATATATTTTGCTGCTGGTTTTATAACACTTATAATTGATCTATTATTGGGTAGTTTAGCTTATTCGTTTCTTAAAGATAAATTTGCTATGATACCAATCATAATCATATTAATACTACTGACACCTTTACTATTTTACATTTCAATCTGGTTTACAATAGCTGTACTTTTTATTTAGAAGGAACTCTTTTATAAATGACTCTACTCCCTTATCCACCATTTCATCGCTGCATCTACCATAAACTCAATTGCTGAAAGTAACAACAAGGTGCATTTTTTTATACTTATACCTTTTCTTTTTTGTTTAGATAGCTTAAATTTGAATAACTGATATTGTTTTGGCAATAGATCATCTTCATTTAGATTGAGTGCCTTACACCAACCAGAGCCACGCTGAACACGCTTTTTAACGGTTTCCCAAGATACCCCTTTTCTATCTGCCCATTCAATAGCTGGTTTTACAATGCCATTGTATTCAACAGGCTCATATTTTGAACACCAAAAAGCTGCCATTAACTACACCTACTTGCATGTTTTTTGATCTTTAAGAGAAATTAAAATATCAGTTGAAAACTTCCCTTTTATACTGTCTAAAAGAGTTAATATATTTTCAGGAATATCAACACCTCTCTTTTTTAATAGTGTTATACAATCCACTATTAGCTGATATTGATTCCCGTATTTTTGTTCAAATTGTTTTTTATAGGGATGAATGGCGATTGTTGTACCATTATCTTGATGATGACCAGCACAAAGCGGTAAAACTAACCAGTGAGCATTTTTCTTAGTACGCCCTTCGATATGGTGAATAGAGCAATCTACCTTCTTTAATACAGGCAATACAGCCAATATATTGACAAAGATTGTTCCAATAGCGTTTTTGGCTATCTGTTACTGAGCGTCCTTGTATCATATATTTCTTTTTCCATAGATAGCATTCATTAAATCTTGTGGATGGGGAAGTAACAACCCAAAACTAGCGCAGTAAGCATCTAGCATTTCTAAATATTCGGTCATTTTTTTGGTATTAAATTTACTGGTTCTGGTACGCTCTTGGATAGATACAGTTTCTCCATTAGGTAGTATTATTTCTTTATTAACTGTAGGGCATAACCTTTCGACCATTGTTTCATGCCAATCAAAGGCTGAAGCTGTAATACCTGAATGATCAAACATAAACTTTTGTATTTCATTATTCCAAAGCCACAGAAGCCTATTCTGTGCTGCTGTTCGACTATTTTTCTGATCTTCAATGATTATTTTCTTAGGTATGGTTAAATCCAATGCAATAAAAAAATTAATAAAACTATTTTTATCAAATTCATTTTTTATGGTGAGTTCTTTTTTCTCCATTGCTTTACAATTCATTGTTTTATCTCCTTCCCCTATATCTATCAGAAAAGCTATTATCATTGGTATCTTCTGGGTCTGGCTGCCAACCTTTAGCTAGTAGATCAAAGCGACTCATGGCTCCATTAAATGTCATAAATACTGTGGTTGACTCACCGTCTCGATATTTACCTAAAATTGCTTCTGCAATTCCCTTGTAGCGACTATTTTCTTTGTTATAAACTTCATCACGATATAAGAAAATAATCACATCAGCATCTTGCTCAATTGCTCCTGACTCTCTTAGATCACTTAATATAGGTCGTTTATTGGCTCTTTGTTCTAATTGTCTATTGAGTTGTGAAAGTAGAATTACTGGTATATTGAGTTCTCTCGCAATAAGTTTACATTGACGTGACATTTCGCTAACTTCAGTTGCTCTATTTTCATTTTTTTCTGTTCCCTGCATCAGTTGTAAATAGTCAATAACTAATAAATCTAGTCCATGTTTTAATTTATGCCTACGGGCAATTGAGCGTAATTGCATAATATTGATATTTGGCCTATCTGCCATATATAACTTTGAAGTAGCAATTAAATTAGTGGCTGATGCCAGTTGAGAAGGATAATTACAAGCTGCTTGACCCGTTTTTAGCTCAGTTAATGGTATGCTACCAACAGAAGCTAATGCCCTATCCATTAATTTGTCATTGGTCATTTCAAGGCTAACAATAAGTGTAGATTTATTAGCATGAATTGCATTATGGGTAGCTATGTTCATGGCTAAAACTGTTTTACCCATAGATGGCCTTGCAGCAATAACTATTAACTCTCCAGCCTTTAATCCCATTAATTTGTCGTCTAAGTCACTTAGCCCAGTAGATAAACCATCAATCTGCCCTCCCTGGTCAAACCTCCTTTGTAACTCCTCTACATGATTTACTAATACATCACTGGCATGTACTACATCATGTGAGGTAGTCGCTGAATCAAGTGATAATGCTTTGCTTTGAATAAGGCTGATCTTATCAGGTAGGTCTTGTTTAGATATTGCTATTTCTCTTGCTACAAGTCCTAGTTTTTCTATTTCTCGACAGACTGAGCGTTCTCTGACAATATCAGCATATAATTTAGCATTAACTACGCTGGGGGTATTCTTAGCAATTTCAGCTAAATAAATTAATGGATTAGTTACTTCACCATTAGAGAATCTAAGTAACTCTATAGTTTCTGCAACACTAATTATATCAATTTGAATATTTTTTTTATAAAGGTTTAATATAGTTCGGTAGATTTCACTATGTTCTGAATAATAAAAATCTTCTGCCACTAGGTAAGTTGAAATAATATCTATTAATTCAGGTCGTAACAGTAACGCCCCTATAACGCTTTGTTCTGCTTCTTGGCTAAATAACTCAGACATATTTACCTTCAACTACTTTGACAAAATTATTAGGACTAATTAACCACTCAAAATCAGCTCGAAAGGGCTTACTACCATCTTTAGAAATAGAATGACCCAGTAAGAATTGAGATTTTCTAACAAATTTAAAATAATCCTCCCAAAATGCTAAACTTTGGTGATTTTTATGTTCTCGCCAACGAGCATTTAGATAATGTTTTCGTTTATCAGTAAGAATGGCTACTCTTGGCAATTCAGGTAATATTTTCTCGTAGAGTTCAACAATTTTTTGATAAGGACAATCTGGTATATTTTGTTTTTTGATTTTTTTAGGTTGAACAATATTAGGTATATTTTCTTCTGAAAAATCATCATCAAGTTGGACGATTTTTTGATCGTCAACAAATACTGATTTATCAGTATTATTAATATCTGTTGTATTCTCTGATGTATTCTCTGTATATAACGAACTTCCCAATGAGTTATTGCCGAAATTACCAATAGGACTTTCCCCAAATGCCGTTTGGGAATATGGCGAGTTTTCAGTAGTGCTATCTAAAAGTTCATTAACACGATCGATATTTATCTTATAATAGATTCTGTGTTCTAATCGTTTATTTGTCTCACTTAGTACACCTAATGCTATTAATTGTTTTCTAGCATTTAGTTGTTCTTTATAGGTAAGCCCTGTTTCCTCTGTAATTTCTTCGGTAGTTTTATAAATACCTAATTCTGAATGAGCTTTATCATGCCAATAAAAAAATTGGCAGAATAGAACCGTAGCTGTCACACTTTTAAATTGCTTTACTAAAT
The DNA here is from genome assembly GCF_016653615.1 of Entomomonas asaccharolytica. Taxonomy (NCBI): domain Bacteria; kingdom Pseudomonadati; phylum Pseudomonadota; class Gammaproteobacteria; order Pseudomonadales; family Pseudomonadaceae; genus Entomomonas; species Entomomonas asaccharolytica. The sequence goes on from NZ_CP067393.1 coordinate 2,573,728, forward strand.
TAGGATAATAAGCAACAGGCCGACCAAGCTGCCTTAATACATCAGTTGCTTTCATTTACTGCCCCATAATCAAAATGATATGAATCTGCTCTAAATCTTGTCTTTTTTATGCTATTTCGTCTGGTGGAAATACATCATCAAAACAACAATCAATACCTAACTTATTTAATGTAGTTATTATTTTTCTGGCATCAGGAATACTGGGTGTCCTTTTTCGTTTTTCATAATGACTGATAGTTGACTGGCAAAAACCTGCTTTATGTCCAAACGTTTTTTGGGAAAGCATTAAAAGTTTTCTATATTTTGTAAGGGGTGACATTCCAATTCCTTCCAATAAAAAATATTACATATCGAAATTAATTTCTTATCGATTACCGTGTATCTATTGCAAAAACAAGCACACGATGTAATACTATTAAAATGAATGACTGGAAAATACTTGCTAGAGCAAGAATGAAAGAGCTAAAGATTTCTCAGTATGATTTAGCTGACAAAATAGGTTGTAGCCAACCATCTATAGCTCATTGGCTAAGTGGTAGGCGAAAGGCTGATATTGACACTATTAATAAAATATTAGTAGCGTTAGGATTTTCGCCATTATCTACCGATTTTGATGAAGCATTTGTTAATTTAGACCAAGTTCACGCATATCCTTTTATTAGCTGGACTTCAGCAGGTTTAAATTGTGAAGAATGGAAACCAAAAACAGCAGAAGATTTTATAAAAACTAATATTAATGCTGGGAAAAAAGGATTTTGGTTAAAAATTAAAGGCGACTCTATGACTTCAATGAAAGGTTTTAGCTTTCCTGAAGGTGTATATATTCTAATAAATCCTGACATAGCAATACATGATGGTGATTTTGTAGTAGCTAAATTTATAAGGAATAATCAAATCACCTTTAGGCAATATGTTGAGGAAACTGGATCAGAGTATTTGAAACCACTTAATAATACTTATAAGACTATTGCTCTGGATGAAAATTGGCAAATAATTGGAAGAGTTGTAGAAGCCAAATGGAAACTTATCCATTAGTTTAATCTTATTTCATGCAAAGCCCATATGGGCTTTTTTTATGCCCAAATAAATCAAAAAATAAAAATATTACAAATTTGATTACATATTACATTGACAGTAATAATAACGATACGTTATATTTATTACAAATGTAATCATTAGGTAATCAAAATGTCCCTATTAGATAAATCCTTAATCAATAATTTAACACTACCCGTTGATTATCAATACTATACCCATGCTTTTGGTTATAACAGGCAAACAATTACAAACCAAAAAAATAATGAAATTCAATCTCTCTTGGAAAATACCAAATGTAGCTTAATTATTCCTAATGATTACAAAATTAATGCTGCCAGTTATGCAGTTAATGGTTTAGTTGGAAATAACCTTACTGCTGATATTGATCTTTATGCAGCAATTGAACGTAAAGACTGGAATGAAGTTAGTCGCATTTATCAAACAGTTTTTAGACCACACCTTAAAAAATTTGCAGAAGAAACAATTTTAAAAGCACTTGCTAAACAAGCTGCTTAGGAGAACATCATGTTTGATTTAGTTAAAGCTGCTGAAATCTCAGTATTACAAGCAAAGGTAGTACAGCAAGAACCGAGGTTACGCCCCTATTTTGAATATGGTTTTGGCTCTGTATCTGCATCCATTAAAAACTCAAAAGGTCATGTGTTAATGAACCTTTATGTTTCTGAAGATACAGAAAATGCTCAAAGAGAAATAGATCACTATCACCAAAAATTATTACTTATGTTAATGCCATGATTTTATTTCTAAAAAGTCAGGTTAAAAAATTGTAGTTTTTTTACTATCCGCTTAATACAGAAGGTTTTTAAGCCTCTCCCATTAGCAACAGTGGTATTAAGCAAAATGAATACTAGCAGAGGTATTAAGAATGTCATCGAACAACCAGCAAAGTAAAACACATTTTAGAAAGGCTTTTAAGTCACCGTACTTAAGCAGTGCCGATATTGTTGAACCTATTGTACTCACGATCAAGTATGTAAAACTCGAATTAGACAAGACCAAGAAAACAAAAGAAGCGTTTAATACGGCCTATTTTGTAGAAAAAGAAATTAGAGTAGGTGAACCATTAAAACCTATGATTTTAAATGTCTCTAATAGTAAGGTTATGAGACAACTCACTGGCTCTTCATTTTTAGAAGATTGGCAGGATGTAAAAGTTACTATCTATGTTGATAGTAATGTTAAATTTGGTCGTGATACGGTAGAAGGTTTAAGGATTTCGCCATTTAGCTCTGAAAAGGTAAGGTTATTACCTGAGCATACAATTCAATGGGAAAATGCTAAAAAATCCTATAAGAAAAATGGCAATTTAGACAAAGTGCTTGCTAAAGTGAGTATGTCTCAAGAACACCAAGCTCAACTAATTGAGGAGTGTAGCTATGAAATGGCATAACATTCAGCAAAATAGTGAAGCTTGGGATCAGGTCAGACTAGGAAAAGTCACTGCCTCTAATTTTGGCCATATCATGGCTAATGATGGTGGTGCATTTGGTGATACCGCAAAGAAATATGCTTTACAAGTAGCTTTAGAATTAGCTACAGGTCAAAAAGCGGAGCATAGTTTTAGTAATAGACACATGGAAAGAGGCCATGAACAAGAACCAGTAGCAAAGATGCTTTATGAAAACACCTATTTTGTTGATGTGACTAATGGTGGCTTTTTTGATCATAGTGATTATGGAGACTCTCCTGATGGACTAGTTGATGATGATGGTGTAATCGAAATTAAAAGTGTAATTGCTTCAACTCATTACGCCACTCTTAAAAGGAAATCCTTTGATCCTGCTTACAGATGGCAATTGATAGGTCACTTAGATTGTACCAATAGGGATTGGGTAGACTTTATAAGTTACTGTTCTGATTTTCCTGAAGATTCAAGGCTATTTGTTTATCGACTTAATAGAAGTGATTATTTAGAAGATATAGAAAGATTGAGAGAAAGACGATCACAGTTTATTAAGTTAGTACAAGATGTTTTACACAATATTCAAAGTAACCACTAATAAAGAAGACGAGCAAGGTAATAAGGTATTCAATAAATCATCAATAGCTATCAATGATATTGAAAACCATCCAAATACTCATGCAAAAATAACAAGGTCTGATTTTATTACAGATCTTGTTATTTCTAAAATTTTCTAAGTTTAGGCTTTTTACATGAGTGAAGTTTGCGATATTTTTGTTACACCAGATGAAATTAAACGAATCACTGGCTATAAACGACCACATGAGCAAAAAAAATGGTTAGAAACTAATGGTTGGAAGTTTGAACTCGATAGCGCAGGCAGACCTGTTATTCATAGAGAGGTTATGAACCTACGTTTTGGTGTTCCTTGTAATAATACTAATCATATAGAAGAAACCGATTTTATTTTAGATACTACTAAGATCAAATGATATGGCTAAAAAGAAACCTGAAAATAACGATCTTCCCAAAAGAATGAAAAAAAGAACCAAAAAATTAAAAAGTGGTAAAGTTTGGCTCTGTTATTACTACGATGGAAGAAAAGATGGTAAAAGGATAGAGATTTCATTAGGTCAAGATTTAGAAGATGCACTTATTGAATGGGCAAAACTAGAAGGCAAAAAACTTACACCTAAAATAAGAAAAAAAGATACTTTAGGATATTTATTTGATCTTTATCTTGAAAGAATAGCACCTACAAAATCACCCCGTACACAGCTTGATTATAAATGGGAAATTGATCAATTACGGAAAGTATTTGAAGATGCCCCTATTAACTCTATAAAACCACATCATATTGCACAATATCGTGATACTCGTACAGCTAAAGTTAGAGCTAATCGAGAAATAGCTAGATTATCACATATTTATAATGTAGCAATAGAATGGGGTATGGCTGATTTTAATCCAGTTAAAGGAGTTAGAAAAAATAAAGAGAAACCTCGTGACTATTATGCTGAAGATCATGTTTTTTATGCTGTACTTAAACATGCCTCTCAAGAATTAAAAGATATTATGGGTATTGCTTACTTTACAGGCCAACGCCCTGCTGATGTTATAAAAATTAAAGTATCTGACATAAATCCAGATCATTTATTTATTGGACAAAATAAAAGAGGTCATAAATTACGGATAAAGCTTAACACTGATAAAGGTAGAACAACACTAGGGTTACTAATAGACAATATTCTTAGCAGAAAACAAGATAATCATCCTAGCTTAGTTACAGTCAATGGGGAAGGAATAACTTATGCTATGAGAAGGAGTCGTTTTGATAATGCCCGTAATGCTGCTGCTAATGAAGCTTTAATAAATAATAATGAAGAATTAGCAGATCAAATTAAAAAATTCCAATTTCGGGATTTAAGACCTAAAGCAGCTACAGATATGGACGATATTAATTTAGCAAGTAAGTTATTAGGCCACACTAAACAAAAAATTACTGAGCTTATTTATATCAGAAAAGGACAAGAAGTCACACCATTAGAACGTAAATAATGGGGGAAGATAAAAAAAAGATGGGGGAAGATTTTATTTTAAAGGTAAATCACAGGCGATAAAAAAGCCCTGTACCTATTGTGATACAGGGCATATCTGGCGGAAGCGCAGAGATTCGAACTCTGGGAGGGCGTTAACCCTCGCCGGTTTTCAAGACCGGTGCTTTAAACCAACTCAGCCACACTTCCGGTTCGGGTGCATATGATACCCGATTGTTACAGTCTGTCAAATATTATCTGTTGTTTTTTTCTGATAAATGTATATTATCTCACTTATTAAAATTACAAATAACTACTTAACTTAACAATTACTACTGGATTCGCAATATTTAGGAGCTGTATTTATGAATGATCGATATAAATCTCACGAGCCGAATACTTACACAATGGCTAATGATAACTATGTGATGGAACATGCCAGTCAACTTTTAGTAAGTAAGGTTTTACGTAACACTTACTCATTGTTAGCATTAACTTTAACGTTCTCTGCTATTACTTGCTATATAGCAATGGCTATGAATGTGCAACGTATGAACATTTTTGTGTTATTAGTTGGTGTTTATGGTTTAATGTTCTTAACGGTTAAACTAAGAAACTCTATTTGGGGCTTAGTAAGCACTTTTGCTTTTACTGGCTTCCTAGGTTTTACCTTAGCACCTACCTTAAATATGTATCTACATATGCCTAATGGCGCAAGTATTATTACCTCTGCGTTAGGTCTAACTGCTTTTGCTTTCTTTGGGCTATCTGCTTTTGTATTAATTACTCGCAAAGATATGAGTTTCTTAGGCAATTTTATTACTGTAGGTTTCTTTGTATTAATCGGTGCCATGGTACTAGCCTTTATTACTAATATCCCTGGTTTATATTTAGCGTTAAGTGCTGGTTTTATTCTATTCTCATCAGCTGCTATTTTATATCAAACCAGTGCAATTATTCATGGTGGCGAAACAAACTATATTATGGCAACTATTACTTTATTCGTTTCTATTTATAATATATTTGTTAGTTTATTAAGCATCTTAGGCGTTGCGTCTAGTGATTAATATTAACGACTTTTAAAAAGCCCGCTTTGCGGGCTTTTTTATATAAGTGCTTATGAAATTTACTATTGCTATCTATTGTCCACCACAAAGCCCTGCTTCTAGAAGAGCATTACGCTTTACTCAAACTGTATTGCAAACAGGCCATACTATTGAGCGTTTATTTTTTTATCAGCAAGGTATTTATAATGCTATTAGTAGTATCGTAACACCGCAAGATGAATTTGATATTCACCTAGCATGGCAAACCTTAATTGAAGAAAATAATTTAGATGCTGTTGTCTGCATTGCAGCGGCATTACGCCGTGGTCAATTAGATAAAACGGAAGCAAAACGTTACCAAAAAACAGCTATTACTATTTTACCACCTTGGCAACTCTCTGGACTTGGTCAGCTACATGAAGCCATCCAAAATAGTGATCGTTTTATTTGTTTTGGAGGTAATGCTTAATGGCAAAGTCGATGTTAATCATTTGTAAACAGGCTCCATGGGGTAATATTTCTGTAAGGGAAATATTAGACTTAGCCTTAGCAGGTGGTGCCTTTGATCTACCTATTAGCCTACTTTTTCTAGAAGATGGTGTTTTTCAATTAGTAGCTAATCAACAAGCTAAAACTATTCAACAAAAAGATATATCTGCTAACTTACAAGCGTTACCCTTATTTGGTATTGAAGAATTATTAGTAGCAGAAGATAGCCTAGCACAGCGCGGCTTAACAACTGAACAATTGATCTTACCTGTCAAGCTTATACCGCAACAGCAATTGACTGATTTATTAACGCAATATGATGTAGTGGTAACCAACTAATGAGTACATTACATTTATTTAATGAAAGTCCTTTCGCAGGCAATCAATTTGAACAAACTTTAGCCTTTGTTAGCCAAAAAGATGCCATTTTATTAACAGGTGATGCTATTTATGCTTTACTGGCCAACACAGCTCCCTTTGAACTACTAAAACAATCAACTTTCATTATTTATGCTTTAGATGAAGATATTGTGACCCGAGCCGTGCAAATTGGCTTAGATAATGTCAAAATAATCAATTATCAACAATTTGTAGAGCTATGTGCGCAATATTCAAAAGTTGTTAGTTGGCTATGATAATAACCGTTGAGCAGAAACCAATTGAATTAGATGATGAAGGCTATCTTGTTAATTTACAAGATTGGTCTACTGCTGTCGCGGAAAAACTTGCGGAATTGGAATCTATTAGCTTAACTGAACTCCATTGGCAAATTATTCATTTATTGCGCCAATTTTATAGGCAATATCAACTTTCTCCTGCTAATCGACCATTAATCAAATATTTAAGCCAACATTTAGATAAAGAACAAGCCAATAGCCTACAACTTAACTTACTATTTAAAGGAAGCCCTGCTAAGCTAGCTGCTAAATTAGCAGGTTTACCAAAACCGACCAATTGCCTATGACTAATACTATAACACCCACAAAAGCTACTATTGAACATCCCTTTGCTGAATATATTCGTATTTTAGGTAAAGGCCAAAATGGCTCACGTCATTTAACCTTTGCTGAAGCTGAAGCAGCAATGTCTATGATTCTAGAAAATAAAGTAGAAGATGTTCAATTAGGTGCATTTTTATTATTACTGCGCTATCAACAGGAGACCTTTGAGGAATTAGCTGGTTTTGCTAAAGCAGTACGCAACCATACACAAGCTCCTCAAATAGCGGTAGATATTGATTGGCCAAGCTATGCAGGTAAAAAAAGACATTACCCATGGTATTTATTAGCGGCTAAACTATTAGCTAAACAAGGTGTTTCTATACTATTACATGGTGCAGGTCAACACACTAGTGATCGTTTTTATACAGAGCAATTTTTACCAATTTTAGATATTAATGATTGCCAAAACTGGCAACAAGTAGCGCAATCGATAAAAGATCAAAACATTGCTTTTATTGGCTTGCAATATTTTGCGCCTAAGCTACAACAAATTATTGAGTTACGACCTTTATTAGGTGTGCGCTCCCCTATTCATTCACTGGTTCGTTTATTAAATCCGCTACAAGCACGTTGTAGTTTGCAAAGTATTTTTCATCCTAACTATCAAGCTATCCATCAGCAGGCTAGCCAATTGTTGAATGACAATACAATTATCATTAAAGGTGAAGGCGGTGAAAACGAAGTAAGAGCAGATAATAATTTTCTACTGTTAGCCACAAGTAATGGTTCTTTATGGCAAGAAACGTGGCCTGCTTTAACTGAACAGCGATTATTAAAACCAAGCGCAATCAATCCAGATCATCTTGTTGCAGTATGGCAAAAAAAGATCAAAGATGAATACGCAGATTTAGCAATACCTGCTACTATAGCGCTCGCTTTAAGAGGGCTAGGTGCGACAAGAGAACAGGCTCTAAAAGAAGCCAATCAGCTATGGCAATTGCATCATTAGTTATAAACTAATAGTTGTCTATTCTGGGAAATATTAAGATTTAAAGATAATGTATTAATGGAGTTATTATGATCACTAAATGTCTTTTCCCCGCTGCTGGATATGGAACACGTTTCTTACCTGTTACCAAAGCCATGCCAAAGGAAATGTTGCCTATTGTGAATAAGCCACTTATTCAATATGCAGTAGAAGAGGCAAAAAATGCAGGCTTAAAAAACATGGCTATTGTAACAGGCCGTGGCAAAAGAGCCTTAGAAGATCATTTTGATATCAGTTACGAATTAGAAAGCCAAATTGCTGGTTCCTCCAAAGAGCATTTATTAAACAGTATTCGTGATTTAATCACCCATTGTACATTCTCTTATACACGCCAAGTTGAAATGAAAGGATTAGGACACGCCATTTTAACAGGTAAACAATTGATTGGTGATGAAGCTTTTGCCGTTGTCCTAGCTGATGACCTTTGCCTTAATTTAGAGGGTGATGGTGTATTAGCGCAGATGGTTAAACTCTATAAACAATTCCGTTGCTCTATTGTGGCAGTAGAAGAAGTACCTAAAGCAGAAATAAGTCGCTATGGGGTTATTGAAGGTAATATGATTACCGAAGGTTTATATACTGTCACCAATATGGTTGAAAAACCAGCACCTGAAGAAGCACCATCCAACCTTGCAATTATTGGTCGTTATATTTTAACCCCTGATATTTTTGATATTTTAGAAAGCACGCCAGCAGGTAAAAATGGCGAAATACAAATTACCGATGCATTATTAACCCAAGCTAAAAACGGTTGTGTAATTGCCTATAAATTCCAAGGCCGTCGTTTTGACTGTGGTAGTGCCGAAGGCTTTGTGGAAGCCACTAACTTTTGTTATGAAAATATTTACAAGAACGAAATTTAAGGATAAATCATGAGCAACCTTACCTGTTTCAAAGCCTATGATATTCGTGGACAATTAGGTACAGAACTAAACGAAGAAATTGCCTATCGTATTGCCCGTGCTTTTGCGCAATGGCTAAAGCCGCAATCTATTGTATTAGGGGGAGATATTCGTGCCACATCTGCTAGCTTAAAAGCAGCTTTAGCCAATGGCTTAAGAGATGAAGGAGTGGATGTATTTGATCTTGGCTTAACAGGTACAGAGGAAATTTACTTTGCTACCACACACCTTAAAACATCAGGCGGTATTGAAGTCACTGCATCCCATAATCCCATTGATTACAATGGCTTTAAATTTGTTAGAGAACAATCAAAACCGATTTCAGCGGATACAGGGCTTAAAGAAATACAGGCTATTGCTGAAACGCTATCTTATGATTTAGTAGAGGGTCGCGATCCTAGCATTGTGGAAAGCAGTCGAGGTAAGTATCAACAAGTAAATACCAGAGATGCCTATATAGAACACCTATTATCATATGTTGATCTATCAGCACTTAGGCCATTAAAACTAGTGGTTAATCCAGGTAATGGTGTTGCTGGCCCTGTGGTAGATGTATTAGAAAAAGCACTTAAAAAAGCCAATGCCCCTATTGACTTTATTAGAATTAATTTTGAGCCAGATGGTACTTTCCCCAATGGCATTCCTAATCCAATTTTAGTAGAAAATCGTGATGTTACTCGTGATGCAGTGCTAGCCCATAAAGCAGATATTGGTATTGCATGGGATGGTGACTTTGATCGCTGTTTCCTATTTGATGAACAAGGCCAATTTATTGAAGGTTACTATATTGTTGGCTTACTAGCAGAAGCCTTTTTACAAAAAGAACAAGGCGCGAGCATTATTCTTGACCCTCGAATGACTTGGAATACCTTAGAAATTATCGCCAACAATCAGGGTAAAGCGGTAACAACTAAAGCAGGTCATGCTTTTATTAAAGAAACCATGCGTAAACACGATGCTATTTATGGTGGCGAAATGAGTGCCCACCATTATTTCCGTGATTTCTTCTATTGTGATAGTGGTATGATTCCTTGGTTACTCATTATTGAATTAATGAGTCGTAAACAACAGCCGCTTTCAGCATTAGTCAATGAGCGTATTGCAGCCTACCCTTCGTCAGGGGAAATTAATTTAACCGTAACAGATGCTAAAAAAGTAATGGCCAGTGTTGAACAACACTATGGCAAAACAGCAAAACAAATCGAGCATATTGACGGTGTGGGCATTGATTATGAAGATTGGCGTTTTAATTTACGTGCTTCAAATACAGAACCCGTTATTCGTCTAAATGTAGAAAGCCGCAGTAACCCTCAATTATTAAAAGAAAAAACACAGGAATTACTTAGCTTTATTAAACAAATTTAATAGAAAATGAGCTATGGGCAGAATTATTTGCTCATAGTTCATCAATTAGATGAGTTATCATAAAAAATCTTACTTTTACGGTCAGGATTAACATATAATCATCTAAGTTATTGAGTTATAGATACAGTTAAATAATTATGACGCAGCAGTCCGACCAACCCGATATTTCTTGTCATACGTCACCTGAAAAACAAACAGGATTGTTGGCTTTCTTTCGTCGTAATCAACAACGTATTGGTATAGCATTTACTGTAATCGTTTTTGCACTTGCATTAGTTGCTTTTGCTCACCTTGTGGAAGATATTGATCGACAAAGTCTAACCACTGCCTTTAGCAACGTTTCTTGGTATGCCATAGGACTTGCCATATTAGCCGCCATTACCAGTTACTGCATGATTTTTGGTTATGAATGGTCTGCCAGTCGTTATGCAGATGCTAAATTACCACTGCCTACCTTAGCCTTGGGTGGGCTTTCCGCGGCTGCTATTGGTAATGCACTAGGCTTTTCTATGCTAACTGGTGGCTCTGTTCGATACCGAGTTTATAGCAAGAAAAATACAGCTGCCATGGCTATTATTCAGATGACTGTGTTTGCCAGTCTCTCGCTAGGGTTAGCACTACCACCTATTGCTGCATTAATGGCTTTTACGGATATTCACTACTCAGCAAAAGCCCTCTATTTAAATGAAACCTTATTAGTGGTTATTGCTAGTGCCGTTATTATTAGCTATATCATCTTTCTGTTTATTATCAGACGTTTTATTTCAGCTATTCATCCTTCTGTGGATAGCCGTCATCTTAGTTTAGGATTAATCACCATACGCGTTCCCAGTATGCGTATTACTATGCTGCAATTCGTGATTACTTTACTCGATGTACTAGCAGCTAGTGCGGTACTTTATTGTTTACTACCCAATTCAGCTGATATTCCATTTGGTACCTTTTTAACGGTTTATTTACTCGCATTAGCTGCAGGTGTACTAAGTCATGTACCTGGTGGTTTAGGCGTATTTGAAGTAGTGCTATTAGCTGCTTTCAAATCGCAATTAGATCAACCTGGTTTACTCGCGGCATTATTTTTATATCGACTAATCTATGTCATTATGCCACTGGTTATTGCTTGCTTAGTCCTGCTAGTAGCGGAAGCAAGGCAATTTGCTTCTTCACGGCATGCGGTGCGTATTGCTTCTAGTGCAGCAGCTCCTGTTGTGGCACTATTAGTTTTTACCTCTGGAGTAACACTTATTTTCTCAGGGGTAGCAGCAGAACCAGAACATTATTTAAATTATTTAGCCCGTTTTGTGCCTGACTTTGTCATTAATAGCGCCCACTTAATGGCTAGTTTAATCGGTACATTATGCCTAGTTTCTGCTCAAGGCTTATGGCGAAGACTATCCAGTGCTTGGATTTTTACACTTATTTTAATGCTATTGGGTACGCTATGCTGCTTATTAAGAGGGCTCGATTGGCAAATTGCAGCCTTACTGCTATTTACTGCTGGTTGTTTACTGACTTTCCGCAAAGTATTCTACCGACCCAGTCAAGTAATTGATATTCCTTGCTCTGTAGTAACACTAGTGATTGCAAGTTGTACCATTGCCATCTCTATTTGGTTATATTTCTTCACTTATCGTCATATTCCCTACAGCAGTGATTTATGGTGGCAATTTACTTTAGACGCTGATGCTAGCAGAGGATTAAGAGCTATTACATGCAGTAGCATTTTAATAGGTGTTATTGTTATCACATGGTTATTACATACTTCTCCACCTAAAATACAAATACCAGATGAGCAACAATTAGCTTTAGCTGAAAATATTATAAAAAACTCGCAACAACCGAATGGCGGATTAGTGTTAAGTAAGGATAAAGATATTTTATTCCACGCTCAACAGGATGCGTTTATTATGTATGCCTGTCACGGCCGTAGCCTTGTTGCGCTATTTGATCCTATAGGTAATCCAAAACATCATAGTGAACTGATTTGGCAATTCCGTGATTATTGCGATTTGCATAACGTGCGCCCAGTTTTTTATCAGGTACAACCTGAAACTTTATCAAATTACATGGATATTGGTTTAGCTGTTATTAAACTAGGTGATGAAGCAATTATTGACCTCACCCGTTTTGATATCAACAGTGAAGATAAACAAGAATTACAACAAATATGGCAGACAGCCCATAGCAGCAACTTATCATTAAAAATTTATAATCAAGGGGAATTACCCTTTGAAAAACTTAAAGCCTTAACAGATATTTCGGTTACAAAAATACAACAACAGGAAAGAGGCTTCTCCCTTGGTAAATTAACTGAAGATTATTTACAGCACTTTAGAATTGCTACTGTGGATTTTAAAGGTGAAATCATTGCCTTTGTTAATTTACTGGAAACTAACTCTAAACACCTAGTCGCTTTTGATTTAATGCAAATCCACCCTGACGCACCAAAATTAACCATGGAGTACTTACTGGTTGCCTTAGCCATAGAGCTAAAACAACAAGGTGTTAAACAATTTAGTTTAGGCCTAAATCCTCTTTCAGAATTAAAACCAAGCAAAGGCGCACCTATTGCTTATCGTTTGGGTTCATTAGTATTTAGGCGCAGTAACCAATTTTATAACTTCCAAGGTTTGAGCCGCTTTAAAGAAAAATTTAATCCTGATTGGGAAGCGCGCTATATGGCTGTACCCGCAGGGCTGGATCCATTAATTGCATTAACGGATACAGCTGCGCTAATAGCAGGTAGCTTCACCAAATTAATTAAACTCCAATAATAAATTTATAGCTGGCATTCTTTATGCTTATAAAGTCTTAACTACTTGCAAAAGACTAGCTTCTCACTATATGCTAAGTCCTCTCTTTGTATTAAAAACTTGGGGTCTCAAATAATGACAACACAAAACTCTCAAACTGCACAATTACAAGACTTAGGAAGAGAGCATCTGCTTCCCCCCTTTACTGATTATCAACAGTTAAATGCCAAAGGTGCGCGCATTATTAAGCAGGCCAAAGGGGTTTACTTATGGGATACAGAAGGTAACAAGATTCTTGATGGCATGGCAGGGCTTTGGTGTGTCAACGTGGGTTATGGCCGCAAAGAATTAGCAGAAGCTGCTTACAAGCAAATGCTTGAACTACCCTACTACAATCTTTTCTTTCAAACTGCTCATCCCCCTGCTATTGAACTAGCAAAAGCAATTACTGAGTTAGCGCCTGAAGGCATGAACCATGTATTTTTTACAGGTTCAGGCTCAGAATCAAATGACACAGTGGTGCGTATGGTGCGCCATTATTGGGCAACCAAAGGACAACCTGAAAAACAAATTATTATCAGTCGTGTCAATGGTTATCATGGCTCAACTGTTGCAGGGGCTAGCCTTAGTGGTATGCCTGCAATGCATAAACAAGGGGGCGTATTATCTGGCATAGAACATATAGCGCAACCTTATTGGTATGGTAGTGACCGCACTAAATCACCTGAAGAATTTGGCATTTGGGCTGCTGAGCAATTAGAGCAAAAGATTCAAGAAATTGGTGTTGAAAAAATAGCAGCCTTTATTGCAGAACCTATTCAAGGTGCAGGTGGCGTTATTATTCCACCAACTACTTACTGGCCAAAAGTTAGAGAAATCTTAGCTAAATACGATATTCTTTTTGTTGCCGATGAAGTGATCTGTGGCTTTGGTCGTACAGGCGAATGGTTTGGTAGCCAATACTTTGGCAATCAGCCTGATTTAATGCCTATTGCCAAGGGTATAACCTCTGGTTACTTACCCATGGGTGGCGTTATTGTACGTGATGAAATAGTTGAAGTTCTGAATCAGGGTGGTGAATTCTATCATGGTTACACTTACTCTGGACACCCTGCTTCGGCGGCCGTTGCTTTAGAAAACATCAATATTCTTAAAAATGAAAATATTTTAGAGCATGTTAAAAGTGATATAGCTCCCTATCTATTAGAGAAATGGACGCAGTTAGCGGATCATCCATTAGTCGGAGAAGCAAGAGCACTTGGCATGGTGGGTGCATTAGAATTAGTGAAAAATAAACAAACAGCAGAACGTTTTGCAGGTGGCAATACGGGCATGATGTGTCGTGAACACTGTTTTAACAATGGCCTTGTTATGCGTGCTGTTGGCGATACTATGATTATTGCACCACCCCTTGTAATTACTAAAACTGAAGTTGATGAATTGATTGAAAAAGCAGTGAAATGTTTAGATTTAACTTGGCAAGATGCTAAGGCAAAATAAAAGTGTTACACAATAAGAATTTTCTAGTGTTGTGTGTAAAGAAAAACTATAATGTGCCGATTATTTCTTGTAAGTAATTTCACATTAATAAGCTACTTAGTAATACCTACTAAGTGTAACTTTTGGCAGGCAATTTTATCTTTATTGGGGAATTAGCCATGATGAAATTTTTTAAAAAAACACTTCTCGCCACTTCTATTACTATTGTAGCTACAGGTATGGCCTATGCTGCTGATGATGTATTACATGTCTATAACTGGTCTGACTATATTGCACCAGATACTATCAGCAAGTTTGAAAAACAAACAGGCATCAAAGTTGTTTATGATGTATTTGATAACAACGAAATCGTAGAAGCTAAATTAATTGCTGGCAACTCTGGCTATGACATTGTGGTGCCTTCTAATGCCTTTTTAGCAAAACAAATTAAAGCAGGTTTATACCAACCATTAGATAAATCAAAATTACCAAACTGGAAAAACTTAAACCCTACCCTAATGAAAGCGTTAGAGGTTAATGATCCAGAAAATAAATACGCTGTGCCTTATATGTGGGGTACTATTGGTATTGCCTACAACGTTGATAAAGTAAAAGCAGCCTTAGGTGATAATGCACCAACTGATTCTTGGGATTTAGTATTCAATGTTGAAAACATGAAAAAACTAAAATCTTGCGGTGTTGCATTCCTAGATTCACCTACAGAAATGCTACCTGCTGCCATGAAATACTTAGGCAATGACCCTACCGCTACAGATACCACTCATATTAAAGACGCTCAAGAATTATTCTTGAAGATTCGTCCTTATGTGGCCTACTTCCATTCGTCTAAAAATATCTTAGACTTAGCTAATGGTAATATCTGTGTATCTGTAGGCTATTCAGGTGATTTACAGCAAAGTAAAGTACGCGCCAAAGAAGCAAAAAATGGTGTAAATATTCAATACAACATTCCTAAAGAAGGGGCTGCTAGCTTCTTTGATATGATGGCTATCCCTAAAGATGCACCAAATCCAGAGGCTGCGCATAAATTTATCAACTTTATTATGCAACCTGAAATTGCTGCTGAAATCACTAATTATGTACGCTTCCCTAATGCTAATAGTGCAGCAACACCTTTAGTAGCAGAAGATATCCGTAATGATCCTGGTATCTATCCAACGGATGCAGTAATGGAAAAAATTTATACTTTCCCATTACTACCATTGAAAACACAACGTGCAATGGTAAATAGTTGGACAAAAGTTAAAACTAGTAAATAAACCTAACTAGTCCCAAGTACACAAAGAGAGTAATAAGTTAATCATACAACTTATTACTCTTTGTCTTTTTAATATTAGTGTGGAGATTCGAAGTAATGGCTATTGCATCTAGTGCTTTCAAAAAGGCCATGACAGGTACCCAAACGCCTAAACAGGAACTGGTCAAGATTGATCGAGTGACTAAATCGTTTGATGGGACTATCGCTGTTGATAATGTAAGCCTTACCATTAACCGTGGTGAAATTTTTGCTTTATTAGGTGGTTCTGGCTCAGGAAAATCCACACTATTACGAATGCTCGCAGGTTTTGAAACCCCTACAGAAGGTCGTATCTTCTTAGATGGTCAAGATATTACCAAATTACCACCTTATGAACGCCCAATTAATATGATGTTCCAATCTTATGCGCTATTTCCGCATATGACAGTGGAACAAAATATTGCTTTTGGTTTAAAGCAAGATAAATTACCAAAAGATCAAATTAAGCAACGGGTTGAGCAAATGTTAAAACTGGTGCATATGACTCAATATGCGCACCGTAAACCTCATCAACTATCTGGTGGTCAAAGACAACGTGTGGCTTTAGCGCGTTCCCTCGCTAAACGTCCTAAGCTATTGTTATTAGACGAACCTATGGGTGCCCTTGATAAAAAACTACGCTCACAAATGCAACTAGAGCTAGTAGAAATTATTGAGAGTGTAGGTGTAACTTGTGTCATGGTAACCCACGACCAAGAAGAAGCCATGACTATGGCACAGCGTATTGCCATTATGAACCAAGGCACCATTGAACAAATTGGTAGCCCTATGGATATTTACGAAACACCTGCTACGCGCTTAGTATGCGAGTTTATTGGTAATGTAAATATGTTTGAAGGCGAGCTTGTTGAAGATGCTAGCAACCATGCTGTAATCGTCTGCCCCCAACTACCAAACCCTATTTATATTGGTCATGGTATTACTAGTCGCGCTGAAGATAAAAGAGTTACCTATGCAATACGTCCAGAAAAAGTGCTAGTTAGCCATCAAAAGCCTGAAATTGAACACCCTGATTACAACTGGACGACAGGTATAGTGTATGACATTGCCTATTTAGGCGGTCATTCTATTTACCATATCGAACTACCGTCTGGAAAGATTGTACAATCATTTATGGCTAACTCTGAACGCCATGTAAAACGTCCTACATGGGATGATCAAGTTTATCTTTATTGGGAAGATGACAGCGGTGTGGTACTACAATGAATCCTAAACTAGCAACTTACGCTAAAAGGTTAGGCCGCGGCTCTGTTATCGGCATACCCTTTTTCTGGCTACTTTTATTCTTTCTACTGCCCTTTATTATTGTATTAAAGATCAGTTTATCGGAGTCTGATTATAGCCCACCTTACCATCCCATGTTTGTATGGGCAGAAGATCAGCTATCGGTTGTTTTTAATTATTTTAGCTTTGTAAGTATTGTGCAAGATGATGATTGGGCTTACCTAGACCCTTACCTTGCCATGCTAAAGCTAGCCTTTACTAGTACCTTGCTGTGCTTGCTACTAGGCTATTTTATTGCTCGTGCAATAGCAAAACTACAAGACAGAAAGCTACAAAATACTTTACTTTGGCTTATTGCAACACCCACCCTATTAACCATATTTTTGCATGGCTATGCTTCTTATACAGGTAACACCTTAGCCGCTACAGGTATTGTTAATAATTTTCTGATGCAGTTGGGTATTATTAGTGAACCCCTTACAATTTTAAATAATAGTATTTTTATTTATCTTAGTATTGTAATCACCCATCTATCACTAGCTGTTATTCCTGTATTTTTCCAGCTTAATCAACGTGAATACAGTAATGATTTTGTTATCAAGAAAAGCCGTCTTTCTCATTTACCAAGAATGGGCTTAATCATTGGTGCATTATTAGTCTTTATTTGTGTTATTGGTAAATACTTAATTCCTAATCCATTGGGTTTTGAACAATTTGAAAGCTCAAGTTATTTAACACCTTATTTAAACTCTGTTGAATTAGCTTTCTTTAGTACATTGTTTTGTTTACTAATCGGTTATCCAATGGCCTATGCTATTGCCAGAGCGCCTAAAAGTACGCAAGCTGTACTTATATTATTGATTATTATGCCTACATGGACAGCTTTACTGATTCGTGTTTATGCATGGATGACTATTCTAGGCAATGGTAATAATGGCTTACTCAACCAATTGTTAATGGGGCTAGGCATTATTAATTCCCCCATTGAAATACTCAATACCTATATCGCTGTTTATATTGGGGTAGTTTATGCCTACTTACCCTTTATGGTATTACCTTTATATGCCAACTTAGTAAAGCATGACCACTCGCTACTCGAAGCAGCGGCAGATTTAGGTACTCGAAGCCTTGCAGCATTCTGGAAAATTACCGTACCACTTTCTAAAAACGGTATTATAGCTGGTTGTATGTTGGTGTTTATTCCTGTCATTGGTGAATTTGTAATTCCTGAATTACTCGGTGGTTCAGAGTATCAACTGATTGGTCAAACTATTTACCGCGAATACTTTAGTAATAACGATTGGCCTAAAGCAGCTGCCTTAGCGGTGATTATGCTTGTGCTACTGATTATCCCTATTCATTTATTTAATCGTAACCAATCTAAACAACTGGAGGCCAACTGATGAAGAATCGTTTTAACTTCACCAATATGATGTTGGTTTTAGGATTGCTATTTATCTATCTACCGATGGTTATCTTAGTTGTTTACTCCTTTAATGCCTCCAAAATGGTAGTGGTTTGGGAAGGTTGGTCTACTAAGTGGTATCGTGATTTATCTGATAGTAGCGATCTTATAGCAGCCCTATTTCGCTCTTTAGAAGTAGCTTTTTATACCTCTATTAGTGCAGTAGTTATAGGTACGTTAGCCGCTTTTGTACTTACCCGTATGGACTATTTCAGAGGCCGTTCATTCTTTGCAGGAATGGTAACAGCACCGCTAGTCATGCCTGAAATTATTACTGGTTTCTCCTTACTATTATTATTTATGGCAATCAATGAGTTTTTTGGTTGGCCAAGTAAAGGATTAATCAATATTTGGATCGCCCATACTACCTTTTGTACAGCTTATGTAGCTATTCTGGTATCTTCTCGATTAAGAGAGTTAGATCGTTCTTTAGAAGAAGCCTCAATGGATTTAGGTGCGCCACCTTGGAAAACCTTTATCTTTATTACTATTCCGATGATAGCCCCCTCTTTATTTGCAGGTGCTATGCTTTCTTTTGCATTATCATTAGACGATGTGGTATTAGCTAACTTCTTATCAGGTCCTGGTTCTACGACTTTACCTGTGTATATCTTCTCAAAAGTAAGATTAGGTGTTGACCCACAAATTAATGCGATTGCTTCGATTATTCTTCTAGTAATATCAACCTTTACTTTAGCCGCATGGTTTATTAATAGACGGATCGATAAAAAGCGTAAAACTGTATCCTAAACAAAAAGGGAAGTTTAAACTTCCCTTTTTTATATCATTTATTCCAATCTCTGGCTCGTAAGCGACCTGTTTCATAGTAATTTGAAACCAGATCAATAAAATCTTTCATATCGCCATTTTCAACCACTAATCGATTAACTGTTTGCCAGTCTATATCTTGCTTAGAACGGGCAGGAATTAAAATTTCTGATTCAGATAAATCCGCTATATTTAATACAATCACCCCAATACCATGTAAAGCAGATAACATTCTTAACTCATCTTCTGTGCCATCACCAGCAATGGCTGTACAGACTAAATAGCCCTCATTAGCCCAAGTGGAATTACTGACTGCTTGGAAAAAATACTCTCTTACATTCGCCCTAGTTAACCCTTTCTTAACCTCAAATGACCATAGCCTTGTACTTTGCCCATCGCCTTTTAGAACACAAGTGCGTACTAATTGATCCCAAACTTCGGCAACAGGTTGCATAGCGACAATATCAGGATGTAGCCATTTATTAGCATTTATACCATAACGGTTACTAGAACGTTTTTCATTAATACGCATGCAATACAGCTTCTGCTCGCTACTTAAATACTGCATTAATATAGGATAAAGATCTTGCTCAGATAACAATGATTGTTTTTCTTTAGTTTGCTTAACAGCATCTTGTTCTATCGCTGCAATATCATCGGCAATAATAGAATTTACTAGACCTGTTGTTTCACTTTCATCAAACCAATAAACACGAGGCTTAGGTTTATCTTGCCAACGAATTTTCTTATTTTTCTTTATAATTTGATCTTTTTGAGCACCTATTTCTGCAACAATCTGCTGAATAAAATCTTGCTCTGTTTCAAAACGATCATTATTTCGTTTATCTTGATAATCTTCTGGATATCGTTCAATAATCGCTTTAGCGATTTCCCTAGCTGTAAACTTTTGATTAGGATGTTCAGCTAACCAAGTAGCAATCTTTTGAGTTTGTGATTGTTTACTCATCATCCATTACCCTTTTACTCTATAATTCTTTTATTACTGAGATTTAGCTGTTCAATATATCATATTCATCACTGCTAAGTCAGAAACAGTTATACTATACACTTTATAAAATATCTATTAGGTTTCACTTGCCATGTCTGATCAGTTTGAAATTATCCTTACCTGCCCTAAAAGCCTTGAAAGTCTTCTTAAAGATGAAGCGAGTGAGTTAGGTTTATTAGAAGCTAAAGAAAGGATAGCCAATGTGCAAGGGTTGGCAGATATGGAAACAGCTTATCGGTTATGTATTTGGTCTCGTTTAGCTAATAGAGTTCTTTTAGTATTAAAGCGTTTTCCTGTCAAAAATGCGCAAGAGCTTTATGATGGTATTTATCATATCGATTGGCGAGATCATTTAGAGCCAACAGGTAGCTTAGCTATTGAGTTTACAGGTAAAGGCAGCGGTATTGATAATACTCACTTTGGTGCCCTGAAAGCAAAAGATGCCATTGTGGATAGACTTAGAAATAAACGTGGTGAACGCCCATCTATTGATAAGCTATACCCAGATATTCGTATCCATGTCCGTTTAGAACGTGGTGAAGCAACCGTTTCTATTGATCTATCAGGGCAAAGCCTACATCAGCGTGGTTATCGTTTACAACAAGGTGCTGCACCTTTAAAAGAGAATTTAGCAGCGGCTATTCTAATTCGTGCTGGCTGGCCTAAAATTGCAGCAGAAGGCGGTGCATTAGTTGACCCTATGTGTGGGGTAGGCACTTTAGTCATTGAAGGCGCGATGATGGCGGCAGGTGTTGCACCAAACTTATACCGTGAACATTGGGGCTTTACTCATTGGTTAGGTGATATTCCTAGTATTTGGAAACGTGTCTATCAAGAAGCACAAGAACGTTCAGAAGAGGGTTTAGCCAAACCACCATTATGGATTCGTGGTTATGAAGCAGACCCTCGTTTAATTAAACCTGCCCACAATAATATTGCACGGGCTAATTTAGATCGTTGGATTAATATCTATCAAGGTGACCTTGCCACATTTGCGCCTCATCCAGATAAAGGCCAAAAAGGATTAGTAGTATGTAACCCTCCTTATGGTGAACGATTAGGTGATGAAGCTAGCTTACTCTATCTTTACCAACATTTTGGTGAGGCTTTAAGAGCTGAATGCCAAGGTTGGCAAGCAGGTATTTTTACAGGTGCGCCTGAATTATGTAAGCGGATGGGCATTCGTAGCCATAAGCAATACGCTTTCTATAATGGCACTATACCTTGTAAGTTAGTATTAATGGATATAGTGCCTGAAAAGTTTGTGGTACAACATACTGAACAGCAACAGCCAACTACTACTGATAATAGACAAGCGGCTATGCTATCAGAGGGCGCGCAAATGTTTGCTAATCGTTTAGAGAAAAACAAAAAACAACTCGCTAAATGGGCTAAGCAACAAGATATTAGCTGTTATCGCTTATACGATGCAGATATGCCTGAATATGCCTTGGCCATTGATATTTATAACGATTGGGTACATGTGCAAGAGTATGCACCTCCAAAAACCATTGATCCAGAAAAAGCACAAACTCGCTTGTTAGATGCTCTTTCAGCTATTCCTCAAGTATTGGATATTGAACCTGAAAAAATTGTGATTAAACGGCGTGAACAGCAAAAAGGTAAACGCCAATACGAACGGCAAAATAGTGAAGGCCACTTTATGGAAGTGGCAGAGGGTGGCGTTAAATTACTCGTTAATTTAAAAGACTATTTGGATACAGGTCTATTTCTAGACCATCGCCCTATGCGATTACGTATTCAGCAAGAAGCGCAAGGTAAACGTTTTCTTAATTTATTTTGCTATACCGCCACAGCCAGTGTTCATGCTGTAAAAGGCGGAGCTAGAACTACAACCAGTGTTGATCTTTCAAAAACTTATTTAGAATGGGCTAAACGTAATTTACTATTAAATGGCTATTCTGAACGGCAAAGGCTTATTCAAGCAGATGTGATGGAATGGCTAAAGAATGAGAAAGAAGAATACGATCTAATCTTTATTGATCCCCCTACCTTTTCCAATTCAAAACGTTTTGAGGGGGTGTTTGATATTCAACGAGATCATCCTAAATTAATTGAATTGGCGATGAATCGTCTATCTGATAAAGGCACCGTCTACTTCTCCAATAACTTTAGAAAATTTGAGTTAGATAAGTGTTTACAAGAAGAATACCAAATAGAAGAAATATCTGAACAAACTATAGATATAGATTTTAAACGCAATAATAAAATTCATCGAGCATGGCAAATTACTAAAAAATAACTTATTGGTATATTGCAAAGGATTAAAGAATGAAAGGAGTATCATTTTTTAAGTTAGATTCATATTTAATGAAAATAATCTGTATGTTATTGGTTATTTTATTGGTTTATTTAATGACCTATAAATGGCTACATGGTATATCTACCATGCGGCAGTTTAATTTATTTTTATATGTTGGGCTAGAAATTATTATATCTCTTTCTATAGTTATACTTATTTTGGCTAAAAAACCGTTCAAAAATAAAATAATTAAATTTATTGCTTATTTTTTATTGGGTTGGCTTGCGGATATAGTATTTGCAAATACCTACTACAATATTTATTTCTATTATCAGTATGGTTTTATAAAATTAAAACACTTTGAAATATTTATGCACTGGGAATATTACTTATTAATGCTAGTTAATCTATGCTGGCTACAATGTTTAATATTTGGCAGTTTTTTTGAGTTATATAGCAAATATATGAAAACTAGCCTTACTAACTTAAATTAACACTAATAATTTATAACACCCGCCACTTTTCCTAGATAACCACATCCCTGAAAGGTTTGGAAATTAATCGTTAGAATAGCCCGCATGGAATAAATATCGCCTGTTTCTTCATCAATACATTGTTCAGGTGCAACCCATAATTGTATGGTTTGACCGTTGGCTTCAGTGGCAAAATTCATTTGCCCATCTGGTAAGCGCTCATCCATATAAGGCAACACTAATGGGCTTTGATTCATTCTTTCCAATACCAGTCCTTTTGGTGCAATACTGGTTACCCATAATGGGTTTTTACCTATGGTGCGGACAACTACACGATTGTAATCATCTTCTTTACAACCTTTATTAGCATCTATGGTAAGACGATTTAACTGTTTAACTGTAAAACTTCCTTCACTGGTAGCCGTTGGCTTATTATTAATCACCCCTATTGCATCAATAAACAAGCCGCCTTGTGCTTTTGTTAATAAGTGGCTAGCATCCATTGTAAAATTTGTATTATCATCAATTAATTGAAAACGGTCTTGTGTACCACTTGTGCAATCTGTGGCTAGCCACATACCATTTTGTTGAGTCAAAACCGCTCGTAATTGGCTTTGCCCTAAATAAGTAGGTCGTTTTACTTCATTATTCTGGCAAGCTACTAACAATAGTACAGATAATAATAAACAACAACGTTGTACTAATCTCATATACATCCCTTTCAATTTGATAATGGGTCACTCTACCTTATAGGCTTTTCTTTTAGCCAATTGATCGATAATGCTAGCGATCACTAAAACAATTAAGGATGGTATTAACCACGCTAAACTTTTATCGGCTAAAGGTAAATGAAAAAACCATTCAGGTACAGCAAAATTTGCCTCTTTTAAGCCATCTACAATACCAAATATGAATGAAACCAACACTACGGACGAAAATACATACTGTGGAAAATACCAGAACTTCTTAAAAAAGCTCATCATCACTAATACAATACAGGGTGGATAAATAGCCACTAGAACAGGTGCTGAAACTTGAATAAGTTGGGTTAAACCAATATTAGAAATAACAAATGAGAAAGTACCCACACCTAAAATAACAGCTCGATAGGGAATTGGTAATAACATTGAAAAATAAGCACCACAAGCTGTAGTAACCCCAATTGCAGTCACAATACAAGCAATACCAATAATAAAGCCTAGAAAAATAGCACCAAAACTACCAAAGGTATGATCTACATAAGCATGCAATACTACAGCGCCATTTGTAGCATCTGGAGCAATTGCAGGGCTATTATTGCCTAGTTTAAATAAGGTAATATAAAGTAATGCTAATCCAATACCTGCAATCAACCCAGCATAAATAGTATAGCGAGTTAATAGTTTATCAGAGGTGACACCTCTTGCTTGAATAGCATTAATAATAACAATCCCAAAAGCTAGAGAAGCTAATGTATCCATCGTTAAATAACCATTCACAAAGCCTTGTGCAAAAGCAGCTGTTTGATAAGTTTGGGTAGCTTCTGCAATATTTCCAGCGGGATAAGCAAATGCAGCAATACCCAATATAATTAAGGCTACAATTTTTAAGGGAGCTAAGATATGCCCCACTGTATCCAGTAACTTTCCAGGATGTAATGAAATAAAAATAACTGCAATAAAATAAATCAGACTATAAATAAATAAAGCTAACTGCTGGTATTGCTCATAAGCGCCACCTTTAAGCAAGGGAAACACCCCTACCTCAAAAGACACGGTGGCTGTTCTAGGGCCTGCAAACAAAGGACCAATTGCTAAATAACAAACAACGGTTAAGATAATCCCCGCTGTTTTGCCAATAGGCTGGCTCAATTTAGCCATTGAACCGCCTACTTTTGCCATCGCTACAATGGTGATAACAGGTAGCGTTACCCCTGTTATTAAAAACCCTGCTGCCGCCAACCAAACATTATGCCCAGCTTGTAACCCAATAAAAGGAGGGAAAATAATATTTCCTGCCCCCACAAACAAAGCAAAGGTCATAAAACCCAATGCTAAGATATCTCGTGTTTTCAATGTATTCATTAAAGGCTATACCACATTAAATGGAAACTATTTAGCAAAAACTGCATAAATAATGCTGTGAATTATTTTCGAAAATAACTCAAGTCATTAATAAAACTGATAAATATAACAGAATTTGTTAATCATTGTGACTTTATTGCAACCCTAAAGTGCAACCAATGTGCTAAAAAGGTTGCAATTGAGGCTAAATAACAGATAATTTTTTTAGTAGCTAGGTTATAACTAGTAGCAGTGATTAGCCTAATCAATATTGCTAGTTTCTTTTGAAAACTAGCAATAAGGGTACAAGAAGATAAACAATAGACAGGTAATTAACTATAAAGTGCCAAATAATATAAATATAGCTATCCACCTAAATAAGCATTACGTACTTCAGGATCAGTTAATAGATCATGACCACTGCCTTGCATAACAATATGACCATTTTCTAACACATATGCGCGATCTGCTAATTTCAGCGCCTGATTCGCATTTTGTTCCACTAAGAAAACCGTAACACCCTCTTCCCGCAACTGCTCAATAATGGCAAAAATCTGTTGAATAATAATGGGTGCTAAACCTAATGAAGGTTCATCTAACAATAATAATTCTGGTTTACTCATCATCGCTCGGCCAATGGCTAACATTTGCTGTTCACCGCCCGACATGGTTCCTGCACGTTGTGTAAAACGTTCCTTTAGACGTGGAAACAAAGTTAATACTTTGTCCATTTGCTCATCATAATCTTTACTGCTGGCAAAAAAACCACCCATCGCCAAGTTTTCTTCAACGGTTAAACGTGAAAATACCCGACGCCCTTCTGGAACAATAGCAATACCCTGCCGCATAATATGATGCGTAGGTTGCCCCACTAACTCTGCCCCTTTATAGACAATACTGCCACTCTGCGCCCTTGGTGAACCACAAAGCGTCATTAATAAAGTAGATTTACCTGCACCATTAGCACCAATCAAAGTAACAATTTCGCCCTTTTCAACACTAATAGAAACATCATGTAGTGCTTGGATTTTGCCATAAAAGGTAGAAACTTGATTAATCGTTAACATTATTCTTCCCCCAAATAAGCTTTAATCACTTCGGGGTTATTACGCACCTCTTCAGGTAAACCTTCAGCCAATGGCTTACCTTGATTAATCACCACAATATAATCTGAAATAGTCATCACTAATTTCATATCATGTTCAATTAATAACACGGTTACATTGTAGTCATCACGTAATAAGGCGATTAACTCTTTTAAATCTTCTGTTTCTTTAGGGTTTAAACCAGCAGCAGGCTCATCTAGCATTAATATTTCTGGCTTGGTCATCATACAGCGAATAATTTCAAGACGACGCTGTTGCCCATAAGCCAACGTACCTGCTGTACGATTAGCCACATCAATTAAGCCTACTTTTTCTAACCATTGGCTGGCATACTCTAACGCTTGACGCTCACTTCTGCGGTAACTAGCTGTTTTTAAAAGACCACCAATAAAACTAGTATTTAAATGGCGATGTTGCGCAATCAACAAGTTTTCAATAGCGGTCATTTCAGAGAATAAGCGCACATTCTGAAAGGTTCTAACCACACCTTTACGCGCCACCTTATGACCCGCTAATCCTTGAATTTGCTCCCCTTTTAATGTGATAGTACCACTTGTGGGCTTATAAAATCCTGTTAAGCAATTAAATACCGTCGTTTTACCTGCACCATTAGGGCCAATTAAAGAAAGAATTTGTTTTTGCTTAACGTTAAAACCTACTCCATCAACCGCTAATAAACCACCAAAGCGCATCGCTAAATCTTTAACTTCTAATATCACTGGACTCATCGGCGCTTTAACTCCAGATGGGGTCTTTGCATAGGTAGTAAACCCTGTGGACGCCAAATCATAATAACAATCATACTAAGCCCAAAAATCAACATACGGTATTCTTGGAACTCTTGCATATTTTCTAACATTCCCATAAAAATAGCGGCCAGAATAACCCCAAGTTGTGAGCCTAATCCACCTAACACCACAATAGCAAGAATCATGGCTGAGCCTAGAAAGGTAAAATCGCCTGGATAAATGGTGCCTTGTTTAGCGGCAAAAATACAACCTGCCAAACCAGCAAAACTAGCGCCAATGGTAAAAGCAGAAAGTTTAATTAAAGTAGGATTCAACCCCAAAGCACGACAAGCAATTTCATCTTCACGCAATGCTTCCCAAGCTCTGCCAATAGGCATACGAATTAAGCGATTAATCACAAATAAAGCAAGCAACACAAATAGCAGTAGAATAAGATAGATAAAGATCATCCTGTAATCACTGCTGAACTTTATTCCAAAAAACTCATGAAAGGTAGTTACTCCTTCTGGTGCTCGCCTACTAAAAGCAAGGCCGAAGAAGGTAGGCGCATCTACTGACATTCCCCTAGGGCCATTAGTAAATTGGGTTAGGTTATTCAGTAAAATTCGAATAATCTCACCAAAGCCTAAGGTAACAATAGCTAGATAATCACCTCGTAACCTTAAGACAGGAAAACCTAATAATAAACCAAAAACAGCTGCTGCTAATCCCGCTAAAGGTAAAGATGCCCAAAAACCAAGACCTGCAAACTCCATTAAAAATGCATAGGTATAGGCGCCTACAGCATAAAAGCCGATATAACCAAGATCTAATAAACCTGCCAAACCTACCACAATATTTAGCCCTAAACCCAATAAAGCATAAATAAGAATAGTAGTAGCTGTGGTCATGATTACCTTAGACCCCATAAAAGGAATAAGGAATGCCACAATAATTAACGCCAGCATTAGCCATATTTGGGTTGACTGCATGGTTAATTTAGCTTTAAGGCGAAGGGGGATAAATGAGGAGTTGGGATGACGTGGAAATTTAGTGGTTAACAGATCGCGAATAATACACCAAATAAACATGGCTAGCGCAGTCATCGCAATCAGCCATAGGGTTTTAGCATCAGCACCTTCGACAACAAAGCCGACTCCTTGCTTTGTTAATTTAAGACCAAACACCGAGTAAGCTAAAATAACCACTAATAAGGCATTAATAAACGCCATACGAATGGATTTATTCATACCTTTTCTACCTCTGGGCGACCTAATATGCCTGTTGGCCTAAATAATAAGATAAGCACTAATAAACTAAAGGCCACCACATCTTTATATTGGTCTCCCAAAATATCGCCACCAAAAGCTTCAGCCACTCCCAATACTAAACCACCTAGCATTGCACCAGGAATGCTGCCAATACCACCTAATACAGCTGCAGTAAAGGCTTTTATACCTGCCAAAAAGCCCATATTGGTATTAATCACTCCATATTGCATACCTAGTAAAACAGAGGCAACTGCCGCTAACATGGCACCAATCACAAAGGTTGAAGAAATAACCGTATTAGTATTAATACCTAATAAATTAACCATCTTCATATCTTGTGAACAAGCACGACAGGCACGCCCTAAACGCGACTTAGCAATAAACAGACTAAGGCTAATCATGGCAATTAGCGTCACTACCCAGATAAATAATTGCATATAGGAGATCATTAACTGCCCCCCTGCTAGCTCTAAATTACCTGAAATAAGAGGTTGAATAGATTTATCGTCTGTACCTTGACCTAATTTTACATAGTCTTGTAAAAAAATAGACATACCAATAGCAGTAATCAACGGAATCAAACGGTTACTACCACGTAAGGGGCGATAAGCCACCCGTTCAATACTATAACCATAGGTACAGGTGACAATCATACTAACAATAAAAGCACCTATAATTAATAATGGTACGCTTTCTAAACCCATCATACTAAGGCCTAGCAAAGCAATAAATGCTATATAAGAACCTATCATATACACTTCGCCATGGGCGAAGTTAATCATACCTATAATGCCATAAACCATTGTGTAGCCAATGGCTATTAATGCATAGGTACTTCCTACAGTTAAACCATTTATTAACTGCTGCAGATAATGGTAATAATCCATAGTGAACCTTATTTAATTTTTATATTACGACTAGTCAAAATCCTATAAAAAGTAGGTAAACTTGCTACCTACTTTTATAAATAAATTATTTGGCTAGTGTCTTACTACCATCTTTATGCCATTCATACACAGAGAATTGGAAACCATTAATATCACCTTTCTTATCAAAAGAGATATTCTCACCCAATACTAGATTAAATTTCTCACTATGAATTACGTCAGCTACTTCTTCTGTATCAGTTGATTTAGCTTTTTCAATACCTTGCGCAATCACTTGTACAGCTGCATAAGCAGGTAATACAAAGGCGCCTGCCGCATCTACTTTTCTCGCTTTTAATGCTTCCACTACAGTAGCATTACGTGTATCACTATCTACTGATCTTGGTAAGGTAACTAATAATCCTTCAGAAGCTTCACCAGCAATAGCTGATAACATTGGATTACCAGCACCCTCAGGCCCCATGAATTTTGCATCCAAGCCTTTTTCTTTAGCTTGGCGAAGTAACATACCTAATTCTGGATGATAGCCACCAAAATAAACAAAATCTACATTCTCACGTTTTAATTTAGTAATTAAACTAGAGAAATCTTTATCGCCTACATTAATACCTTCAAAGGTAATTACTTTAACGCCTTTTGCTGACACTACATCTTTAAACGCTGTAGCAACGCCTTCGCCATATTGTTGTTTATCGTGGATAACAGCCACTGCTTTCGGCTTAACTTTTTCTGCAACATAACTAGCGGCTACAGGTGCTTGCATATTATCTAAACCGATAGTACGAAATATCATTTGATAGCCACGCTGAGTAATTTCTGGCGCTGTAGCCGATGGCGTAATCATTAACACACCATCTTCATCATAAATATTAATAGCTACTTGAGTAGGGCCTGAACAAGTATGGCCGACAACAAATTTAACACCATCATTAACAATTTTATTAGCTACTGCTACACCTTGTTTAGCATCACACATATCATCATATTTAACGGCTTCCAATTTAGCACCATTGACACCACCTGCTTTATTGATTTCATCAACAGCCGCTAATGCACCGCCAAAAACCATATCACCATATTGTACAACTGGGCCAGTTACAGGACCTACCACACCAATTTTAATAGTATCTGCAGCTAGGCTATAACCGCTCAAACCAATAAAGGCTACCGCTGTTAGTAATTTTGAGAAATGATTCATTCGATAAACCCCGTTAAATTTATTTATTTTGTGCCTATTCAATTGATTTATATAGAATAAGCAATTTAAACTTTAGAAAACATAAACAATTAACTTTTTCCATGATTATCTTCATTTAATTGTTATATTCATTTTTAACTTTACTTAGCTATCATAACAAAAAGATACACTACCTATGCAGTGGAATTTTATAAACATACTAGAGTAAACTGATAACTATATAATCTTATAAGGAATTATTTATTTTGGCAAAAACTATCTTTATTACTGGCTGTTCAAGTGGCATTGGATTGACCTCAGCGCATTATTTAAAGAGCCTTGGTTTTAGGGTCATAACCTCATGCCGTAAGGAAAGTGACTTTCATAATTTACAACAGCAAGGCTTTGAAGTTGTGTTACTGGACTTGGATAACAGTGAAAGTATCAATCAAGCTAGCCTACAAATAGCAGCAATGAGCCAAGGTAGACTTTACGGCCTATTTAATAATGCGGGTTTCGGTATTTATGGCCCTTTACAAGAAATCAGCCGCCAACAACTAGAACAACAGTTTGCTACTAATGTATTTGGTTTACATGAGATAACCAATAAACTATTACCATTGATGCTACCGCATAATGAAGGGCGTATTGTACAAACTAGCTCGGTAATGGGATTTGTTGCCACCGCAGGACGAGGGGCTTATGCTGCTAGTAAATATGCTGTAGAAGGTTTAACTGATGCATTGCGTTTAGAATTACATGGCACAGGTATAAAAGTTAGTTTAATTGAGCCAGGCCCAATCCACACATCATTTTCTAAAAATGTAAATCAAGTGGATGAAGAAAATAAGGTGGTAAATCCAAGCATTGCGGCTAAATTTTCATTAACAGCAGATGATGTTATGCCCTATTTAAAACATGCTTTCACCCATCCTAGACCGAAAATTCGTTATCGAATTACGCTGATTAGTAAAAGTATGTGGCTTGCCAAACGCTTATTACCTAGTAGTTGGCTAGATAAGATCTTATTAATGAAATAATTGCGTAGCTTACACTTACAAAACCATAAGCTACTACTTAGCTGTTGCTATATAATTTTAGACGAGGCGAATGACTGAAAACAGTACAACTAGTACGGCAAAGTCATTCAACGACGTATAAAAATATAGAGCAATAGCTATATATTATTTATGCACCTATTGGCAATACCGTCCTACCATATTGCTCATTGAGCACCTCCGCCATTGCTAGATAAATGGCACTAGCACCACAAATAATTCCCTCAAAACCAGCAATTATGAGAATTGTTTTACTACCAATAATATTGCCTATTGCTAATAAAAAGAACAGTACCACTAAACTACCGAACACAAATTGTATGGTGCGATTACCATTTAATGTACCAAAGAACATAAACAAGGTAAAAATACCCCATAGTCCTAAGTAAATACCTAAAAAGCTTGAGTCTGTTGCAGAAATAGCACCTGATAAAGGTAAATACCAAATACCTACTAATGTTAACCAAAAACATCCATAGGAAGTAAAAGCTGTAGCACCAAACGTATTACCTTTTTTATACTCCAATATCCCAGCAATAATTTGCGCAATACCCCCATAAAAAATACCCATTGCGACAATGGCAGTTACTGCGGGGAAAAATCCTGCATTATGAATATTTAATAACACGGTGGTCATTCCAAAACCCATTAAACCTAATGGCGCTGGATTCGCTAATGTCGTTGTTGTCATCTTTTTTATAAACCTCTTTATTATTTTAAAAATTACTTAGTTTTTTACAATGCATCGTTATTATTTTTATCGCTGATTATATGGTTATAATCATTGATTCAGTTTATTAGATTAAAGTTTTAGATGCAATCTTTAATGATTCTAATTAACTAAAAATAGAGGTTATAAACTATTGAAGAAGTAGAAAAAGCTCAGCAAGACAAACGTTATCACTAAAAAAAATCTTACTCAATAGGCCTAAATAAAAATACCAGAAGATGACTTCTGGTATTTTTTTATCTTTTTAATTATCAAATTAATTAGTGTGAAACTGCACCACTTGCACCTATACCCGTTTGTGAACGAATAAACTGTGGTAAGAAACGTGCACGCTCTTGATTGGCTTGGACAGATCTATCAGTCACAGAGAAAATCCACACCCCCATAAAGGCAACAAACATAGAGAATAAAGCAGGATATTCATAAGGGAAAATTGCTTTTTCATGGCCTAATATTTGTACCCATACAGTTGGCCCTAAGATCATCAATACTACAGCTGTCGCTAATCCTAAACCACCGCCCCAGAAAGCACCACGAGTGGTTAAGCCTTTCCAATACATTGATAAAAACAGAATAGGGAAATTACAACTAGCTGCAATCGAGAAGGCTAATCCCACCATAAAGGCAATATTTTGTTTCTCAAATAAGATACCTAATAACACAGCAACAATTCCCAATGCCAAAGTAGCTAGACGAGTTACGCGCATTTCTGTTCTTTCACTTACATTACCATTTTTCAACACGCAAGAATAAAGGTCATGAGAAACAGCAGAAGCGCCTGCTAGTGCCAAACCTGAAACTACTGCTAAGATAGTGGCAAATGCAACAGCAGAAATAAAGCCAAGGAACAAGTCACCACCCACTGCATGAGCAAGATGTACAGCAGCCATATTATTACCACCCAACAACTCACCTGTTGGCGTATGGAAAGCAGGGTTTGCTGTTACAAGCAGAATAGCACCAAAGCCGATAATAAAGGTTAAGATATAGAAGTAACCAATAAAGCCTGTTGCATAAAACACACTCTTACGCGCTTCTTTAGCACTACTTACGGTAAAGAAACGCATTAAAATATGTGGTAAACCTGCTGTACCAAACATTAATGCAAACGCTAAGGAGAATGCAGAAATAGGATCAGGTGCAAGTCCGCCAGGGAACATAATAGCATTACCTTTTGGATGTAACTCAATGGCACGACTAAATAAAGTACCTAAGTCAAAATTAACTGCTACCATTACCATAATTGCCATAAAGCTAGCACCAAATAACAGTAATACCGCTTTAATTATTTGTACCCAAGTAGTTGCTAACATACCGCCAAACAGCACATACAGCACCATTAAAATACCTACTAGCACCACAGCAATATGATAGTTTAGACCAAACAGTAACTCGATTAATTTACCTGCACCCACCATCTGTGCAATCAAATAAAGCGCTACCACGATTAATGAACTAAATGCTGATAAGGTTCGAATAGCACGCTGTTTAAGGCGATAAGAAGCTACATCGGCAAAGGTAAATCGTCCTAAATTACGCAGACGTTCAGCAATCATAAATAAAATTAGTGGCCAACCTGCTAAGAAACCAATGGAATAAATTAATCCATCGTAACCAGAAGTAAACACTAACGCTGAAATACCTAAAAACGAAGCTGCTGACATAAAGTCGCCAGCAATCGCTAAACCATTCTGAAAGCCAGTGATTTTACCTCCAGCCGTATAATGATCGGCTTTTGATGTATTCCGTTTAGCAGCCCATTTAGTAATATACAAAGTGGCTGATACAAACAGAAGAAACATTACAATTGCGGATAAATTAAGTGGTTGTTTCTCAACCACTCCGTCAATGGTGCCAGCGGCTTGTACCATCGTTGTACACAGAAGCAGAGTACTGATCTGTAATATTCTTGTTATCATTATTTTATCTCCTGCATATCTTTTAGCGCTTCGACAACTTCTTGATTTAAACGATCAAAATCACCGTTGGCTTTGTAAACATAGATTCCTGAAAGAGCAATGGCTAATAAAATCAAACCAATCCCCATTGGAATTCCATAGGTGACAGAACCACCTTCGAAAATAGGTGTTCCAACAAATTTAGGTGCATAAGCTAATAGCAGAATAAAGGTACAGTAACTCCCCAACATAATACTAGACAATACCCAAGCAAAAACTGAACGTTGTCGCACCAGTTTCTCAAAGGTAACATTAGACTCAATTTTTTGATAATGCACGGAAGCATCATCATTGTGAACGACATTTGACATATCTACTTTCCTCATAATTATTATTATTACTATTTAACAGTTCTTATTTTTATAGTTGCGTCTAAAGTATAGAGAGGAATATTTTGGTTGGTAACTGCTACATTAGTCCAATATTACTTAAATAATAAATTTATAATCCTAAAACTAAATACATTTTTGAAAACTATATATTAATTAGTCTTTTATCAAGATAATCTAATAGACAACTTAATAGAAAAACGTATGATAAGTGTGCCCTACTGTATAACAATACTTATTAACTGAATAACATGACTAAAACAACTAAAATATCTCTTATCTTAGCCATCTGTGGCTTTGCCTGCTCCATCGGTTTACGTGCTTTTGACCCTGTTATTCCTGATATAGCAATAACTTATAATGTATCTATCAAAGTAGCTTCATTGTCAGCTGCTATTTTTGCTTTAGCCTATGGCTTTGGTCAATTGCTGATGGGGCCTTTGTCTGACAAGCTAGGCCGTTATCGGGTATTAACCCTTGCCATGATAATGGTGAGCTTTTTTTCATTACTTGCTTTAGTACCTAACACTTATTTTATGCTTATCCTTAGCAGGTTTGGTGCAGGATTATTTGCTTCTGCTGTTGTCGCCAGTTCACTGGCATTATTGGGGCAACTATTCTCCGCTAACAAACGAGGAGTAGTTATCGCACGTTTTATGATGGCTGTTATTACCGCCCAACTACTAGGTGCTGTGATAATGAGCCATGTTAGCCCACACTTTGAAATTATGTTCTTAGTGCTGGCAGTATTGCCCATAATTGGATTGGTATTATTATACTCAGTACGCTATGAGCCTATTCTTAATGAACAATCACAAGGAAAACTAACAGATCATATTGGTAGTATCTTTAAACAAACACATTTACCGTTAATGGCTTTATTAGGTTTGTTAGATGGTATATTAGTGTTTGGCCCCATCCCTTATATCTCGGTAAAACTAGCTACTTTCTCAGTCAACACTGCTATTGCAGGCTATGCAATTGCCTGCTTTGCAATAGGTGGCTTAGTGTTTGCAGTGATTAGCCAATATCTTATTCGCTTACTAAAACAATCACAGTTTACGGTAGGTATTATTTGTTTATCCTTGGTATGGCTACTTATCGCCTATAGCTCCGTCTATTGGCTAATATTATTGGCCATGTTTTTAGTTGGATTATCCTTTTATATTCTACACAATATGCTGCAAGTGAATGCTAGTAACTGCTATCCACCTGCTAGGGCTAGCGCAATGTCATTATTTGCCTTTGCATTTTTTTTAGGGCAAGGAACAGGCCCCATACTATTTGGTAGTTTGGTGAATTTATTTGGTCTTAATCAAAGTTTTATCATCTTTGCTTTATCAGCATTTGTGGTAGGAATAGTAAGCTGGCCGAAGCGTTATAAAATTTCAGATCAATTATAAAATTACAGGCTCTGGCTCTAATTCAATACCAAACTTTTGCTTTACGGTTGCTTGTATTTTTTGTGAGAAGGCTAAGATATCTAGCCCTGTAGCTTTTCCATAGTTCACTAGCACAAGTGCTTGTAAAGGATAAGTACCCACCTCATTATCACGTATCCCTTTTAATCCTGCCTTATCAATTAACCAACCCGCCGCTAATTTAACA
The DNA here is from genome assembly GCF_016653615.1 of Entomomonas asaccharolytica. Classification (NCBI taxonomy): domain Bacteria; kingdom Pseudomonadati; phylum Pseudomonadota; class Gammaproteobacteria; order Pseudomonadales; family Pseudomonadaceae; genus Entomomonas; species Entomomonas asaccharolytica. Next base: position 2,609,662 of record NZ_CP067393.1, read on the forward strand.
TGATCATTGTCATAAGGATAAGTTACTAAATCAGGGTAGTGTTGTTGTAACTGCTTTGCCTTTTCAAGGCTAACAATCGGATTTTTAAAGAAGCTGCCAGCATTACCTATTTGCTTCGGATCAGGCAACCGCTGTTGACGTGTTTTAATTACTAAATCACTCACCTGTGCATAGCTTAATTGATCTGTTTGCTCTGGCAAACTCTGTTGTAAAGCTGCATAGCCTATATGTATCGGTGCTTTATAATCCAATTTTATTTGCACCTTGGTAATAATCCACTGCTCAGGTTGATGTTTAAATAAACTATCACGATAACTAAAACAACATTGTTCTGTAGTAAATGTATGTAAATCACCTGTTTTTCTATGCAACGCCTGTACTAAATGACAAACATCTTTAAACTCAATGCCATAGGCACCAATATTTTGCACGGGGGCGGCACCTACCGTACCATAGATGAGGCTTAAATTTTCTATACCGCCAAGCCCTTGTGCAACAGACCAACGCACTAATTCATGCCAAACAACACCTGCTGCCACTTCAACAATAGCCACTGAATCTTGCTGTTTTATAATCTCTATACCTTGAGTTTGTAACAATAACACCAAGCCATCAATATCTTTTGTAAAAACGATATTGCTGCCACCACCGATTACAGTAACCGCTAGATCATTGTTTTTTGCCCAAAGTAATGCTTGCTGTAATGTGCTAATTTCTTTTACAACAAATAGATAACGGGCTTTAACATCTATGCCAAAGGTATTAAACGGTTTTAAGGAGACATTTTCGGCAATTGCTAAATTCACAACTGTTCCTGAATACGTTTAACAATCAAATCGCAATTTGGCTCTAATTGTTCAAACATTGCTTCAAAGTCTCGTATATCACCATAATAAGGATCTGCTACTTCTGCTTTGCGTGTATCAGCGTAATTTAAAAACAAATCAACAACCGCTGTCTTTTGTGGCATCTGTTTTAATGCGATGAGATTATTGTTATCCATGCCTAAAATCACATCAAAACGCGCAAAATCTTCTGGCTGAATTTGTCTAGCACGCAATCCAGAAATATCATAACCTCTCGCTTTAGCTGTTTGTTGGGCTCTTTTATCAGGTGCTTCCCCTTCGTGCCAACCGCCTATTCCTGCTGAGTCGACAGTCACCTTATCAGCCAAACCTGCTTGTTTTAATTTTTGACGAAGTATGCCTTCTGCCGAAGGGGAACGACAAATATTCCCCAAACAAACCATTAAAATACGCACTATGCTTGTTCCACTATTTGTCTAATACGTTGTAAATCTTCCATCGTATCTACACCCGCAGGAGGTATTTCTAGCGCATCGCCCACATGGATTTTTACACCATTCCATAAGGCGCGTAATTGCTCTAGGGACTCACAACGCTCTAACCAACAAGAACCCCAATTCACATAATCATGTAAGAAGCCTGCCCGATAAGCGTAAAGACCGATATGACGACGGAAAGGAATACCCTCAGGTAAACGTTCAGGATTTTCTAACATCGCATCCCGAGCCCATGGCATAGGCGCACGGCTAAAGTTTAACGCATAGCCATGACAATCGGTGACTACCTTTACAAAATTAGGATTAAATAAACCATCTAGCTCTTTAATAGGCTCAGATAAGGTTGCAATCGCTGCTTCATTAAACAACGCGAGGTTTGCAGCCACTTGGTTGATAATACTGGCAGGTATTAAAGGTTCATCACCTTGTACATTAACCACAATATCATCATCAGCCAATCCTAACATAGTGGCTACTTCTTCTAAACGATCAGTACCTGTACGATGGTCACCACGTGTCATTAATACAGGGGCATTAAAGGCTTCACAAGCCTCTTTTATACGTGAGTCATCAGTAGCAATATAAACTTGTTTAGCGCCACTTTCTACTGCCCGCTGCCATACATGTTGTACCATGGGTTTACCTGCTATTTCTAACAGCGGCTTGCCAGGTAAACGTGTTGATCCATAACGTGCTGGAATAACAACAATAAAAGGGGTAGTCATTTAGCCAATCGCTCATCAGTCGTTAAGGTACGTGCTTCTTCAACGATCATCACAGGAATACCATCACGAATAGGATAAGCAACACCAGCCCCTTTGCTGATAAGTTCTGTTTTGTCTTTGCTAAGTTCCAAAGGTCCTTTACAAATAGGACAAGCCAATATGTCGAGTAAACTTTGATTCATTCTAATAACCTCAATAGTGAGTTACTGGCAAAATTATTTGGCTTATTATAAACAGTTTTAGCCAACAAGCTCGCTAATTTTTTGATCAAACCATTTCACAAAAGTCGTAGAAGGCGCTGTGGCCACTTCCAAATACCACCAATGCGGCTGAGCAAAACCTTTACATTTCACCGCATCTTTCTCTGTCATAATTACAGGGTATTGATCAGTAAAATCTAAACTAGTTTTATCAAAAACTGCGTGGTCTGCAAAAGGATGGGCAACTACTTTCCATCCCAATTGCTGCAACGTGTCAAAGAAACGCTGTGGATTACCAATACCCGCTACAGCGTGCAGGGTTTGTTGTGGCTTAAAGTAATCCAGTGACTGTCGCTCTCCTGTTAATACATTAATTAACTGCAGAGGTTGTAACTGCATTGCATAACCATCATCATTATCTTGCTCAGCACCATTATAAATAATGGCATCTACTGCTTGTAAACGACTGGCAGGTTCGCGTAAAGGCCCCATAGGTAAACAATAACCATTACCTAATCCTCTTGCAGCATCTATCATCACTAATTCTAAATCACGGGCTAATTGATAATGCTGTAGACCATCGTCACATAAAATAATATCTATTTTTTCAGTGGCTAGTAAATGCTTGACTGCCTCAGTTCGACTGGGATCAATTACTAAGGGAACTTGAGTTCTTTTTACAATCAATAACGGCTCATCGCCCGTTTCACTGGCTGATTGGTTTTCTGTTACACGCCATGGAAATTTAGCAGGCTTTGCGCCGTAACCACGACTCACCACTCCTACCGCTAAGCCTTTACTTCGACAGTAATCAATTAACCATAAAATCATCGGTGTTTTACCTGTTCCACCCACTGTAATATTCCCTACTACAATAATTGGAACAGGTGCTCGATAAGCTACTTTTTTACCTGAAAGGTAATCCTCGCGACGCTTTAGTGCTTGCTTAGCATATAGTTTTGAGAATGGAGCAAGCCAATAAAAAGGCTTTCTTTGCCCATACCAAGACGCCACTAAGCTATCACTAAATGACATATTACTGGTCAGACTCCACAGTGACTAAGCGTAATTTAGAGAAACCTAACTGCCCTGCTGCGGACATTGCTGTAATAACTGCTTGATATTTAGCATTAGCATCGGCTGTTACTAATACTGGCAAATCCCTATCACCTTTAGACTCAGCGACTAATGCCTCACTTAATGCACCCTCTGTTGCTTGTGGCAAAACTCTGCCGTTCACGGCATATTTGCCATCATTACTAATCGTAATCTCTAAACGATCTACATTAGTAGAGGTAATAGGATTATGTATACTTGACTCTGGAAGCTCGATAGTTAATTGATTTTCGCGAGTAAAAGTTGTTGTTACTATAAAAAATAACAAAAGCACAAAAATAATATCTATCAACGACGCTAAATTGATGAAAATCTCATCACGGGCAGCTCCATTACCCCGTCCTCTTTTAAATCTCACGTTGATTCGCCTCGAGCTACTGGTGCTTTACTCACTGTTTTAGTAGTTTTACGTTTTTTGGTTGGCTTAACATCTGGTGCATAGGTAGTTTCTCTTTGGTTATAACTATCATCAATCGCATCAACCAAACGAGTAACATTTTGCTCCATTGTTACTACTAACTCATCCACTTTACGCAATAAAAAGCGATGAAAAAATACTGAAGGTATCGCTACAATCAAACCTGTAGCAGTGGTTACTAAAGCCATAGCAATCCCACCTGCCAATTTAGATGAATCAGGTGCACCACCTGCTAAAAAAGCACTAAAAATTTCAATAAGACCAAAAATTGTCCCCAATAATCCTAATAATGGTGTGATTGCAGCAATCGTACCCAATGTATTTAAATAGCGCTCTAAATTGTGAATAACAAAGCCACCTGCTTCTTCAATAGCTTCTTTCATTTGTTCGCGGCCTTTATGGGCAGTGGAAAGGCCAGCCGCTAAAATTTGTCCTAGTGGAGAATCATTCCGTAATTCTTCTAAGCGTAAATGATCGATTTGACCTGATTTAAACCAAGTCCATACTTTCCCCATCAGTGGAGCAGGCGCTACTTTTGTTGTTCTTAAAACAATCAGCCGCTCAATAATAATACCCATTGCTACAATAGAGCAAAGGATTAACGGGAACATCATGATCCCACCTGCTTTAACTAATTCCCACACAGTTTTTACGCTCCCTTTTCAAAATGACAACTTTATCATAAGGCTAACTGATAATAATAAACTGATGTCATTGTTTTCGCCAAAAATATTTTGTATCACGCTGCCTGATAGCAGATTGAAATGCACCTAAATGAATCTGTAAAGCACCTGTTAATGCTGTATCTTCAACCCTAGCACCTATTTTTTGGTAACGCTCCAAACTCGCTAAACTTGGATGACCAAATGGATTTAACCACCCTCTTGAAACGATTATATACTGAGGCTTGATAGACGCTAAAAAGTTCCATGATGAACTATTCTTACTACCATGATGGGGAGCTAATAGCCAATTAACTTGCTTATTATTTTCTGTCAACCAAGCTTGTTCAGCTTTACGAGAAATATCACCTGTTAATAACAGTTTTTCACCATTGGCTTCTACTAATAATACACAGGAAGCATCATTACCATTTTTGGCTGTAGACCATTGCCATAATGAAAACCTTACCCCATCCCACTGCCAACTACTATTTTGACAAGGCTTAATCATTAATTCACTGGTTAATTTATTAGGCTCACCACTTATTAACACTTGAATAGCTAAACGCTTACTAATCGCTTCTAGTCCACCTGCATGATCTGTATCAACATGGGAAATGATTACTTTATCAAGCGATCTAACTCCTTGCCGCTGTAGAGAGGGAACAATAACTCTTCCTCCTAAATTAAAATCACCAAAACTAGGCCCTGTGTCATATAACAGGCTATGATTTTTAGTTCTAACTAACACAGATAGTCCCTGCCCTACATCAAACACATTCACTTCAGCTTGATTTTCTTTGATAGTATTTGTATTAGCAAAAAATAATGGCAAACAAAAAACGATGCCAAATACTCGTAGTAAGGCACCCTTAGGTAGTAATATCAAAACCACACCTAAAAAAGCTAATACAAATGCCCACCAAGCAGGCATAGGAGCTACCCAAGCGGGCACTACCTCAGCAATAAAGGTCAAAATAATAAAAAGTAGTTTTAAAGTAGAACCTGCCAACCAGAGAAAAACAGCTCCAACATAAGGAATGTTGATAAATAATGTTCCCAATAATGCACAAGGTACAATAATAAAACTAACCAGAGGTATTGCTATTAAATTCGCAATGGGACTAGTTAAACTGACAGGCAATAACAAAACCAATAATACGGGTATTAATCCAATAGTAATGGCCCACTGAATTTTTATGGCACTTAGCCACCAATTGTTATGGCTTAATCGACCTGAAAGTAACAATAATAAAATAGCTACAGCACTAAATGACAACCAAAATCCAGCTTGTAAACTGGCTAAAGGGTCTGCAGTAAGAACGATAGCTAAAGCCATTAAAAATGGAATTGTTACACCTAAATATCGAAATCTTAAACGCCATAACAATACCAATGCCAACATAATACAAGCACGCTGTACAGGTACTTCGAACCCTGCCAATAAACCATAAGCTAAGGCACCTAGCATTGCTAAACCACAGGCTATAGGTAACCATGGTAACCTTTTAGGCCACCACCCTAAACGCACTAAAGCTGCTATAAAAAAATAAAGAAAACCTGCTAACAAGGTAATGTGCTGTCCTGAAATAACCATTAAATGAACAGTGCCTGTTTCCTGTAGCACTTGCCACTGGCTTCTAGACAGTACAGAACCATCACCTAACACTAAAGCGATTAAGCCTGCTGTTTGGTTAGCGTTTAGTTGCGCTAATATTTTTTGCCGTAACTGATAACGCCAATTAATGATAGTTGAGCTTTCTTGTAAACGATAAGCTTGTTTAACTGTACCTGTGGCACCAATATGTTTAGCAGTTAACCATGCTTCATAATCAAATACATAAGGATTAACTGTACCTCTAGGGTACTTTAATCTAACTTGTAGGCGCCAATATTCCCCAGTGGCTACTTGTTCACCTTTATACCAAGTAAGCCTAATATTAGTAGGTAGCTGAATACCTTTGGCTTTAGCATTTTTTAATTGAAAACGAACGACCTGTTCAGATTGCTCTGGCAAACCTACTACCGTACCCTCCATCCATAAGGTTTCGCCATCTAACGCTGGATTTAAACGATCATCAATGGTTTGAATCGCGCCATAACATCCCCATGCAATACCTGTTAAAAGCATGCCTAGAGGATAAAGACGCCAAGGTAACAAAGTTAGCCCTACACAAGCTAAAAAGATACACACTGAAATAGAAGGTAATACAGGAAAAAAACGAATAGATAATAAACCAATAATAAAAGCTATTAACGCTATTTGCATAAGATTAATTTATATTGTCTTCAATAGGCTGTTCGTCATAAAAAAACGTTTCATCACTATCCATATTATCATGCTGAATATTAATTACACATCCTTCTAATAAAGAAATTGTCACCATTTCATTATTATCATCTTGGAACAATACCTTATTACCATCAGAAGAGATAGGTGCGCCCCACACTTTAATCACATCTGCTAAGTACATGCCTAAGACCACTTGTTTAGTCTGCACCAATTGATTACGCTGTACTTGATCGTATTTAGCACAATATTTTTTTCTAATTTGTGCAGGCGACATACGATAACGTATTCTCTCTGCTACCATATCATCTACCACTACAGGTATTTTTTGTAACTCAACAGTACCTTGCTCATAGCTTGTTACACCACCTTCTCCCATCATTGTTTCTGAACAAGGCTTATCCGAAAAAATACGTTGCCCCTGAGCGTCCACACAATAGTGAATAGCTGGCTCAGCAGTTATTGTGAAACTGAGTAGAAATAATAAATAATAGTAAATCCTTTTCATCTTACTTCTTCATTAATAACAAGTTTTATTAATCTATCACAAATCGATAACATTTTTTTAATATTAAACTCACCCAATAGTATAATTTCTTTATTGTTATCAGCTAATCAGCCATTGCTTTATAAAACTAATTTCTAACTCTATTAAAACTAAATCTAGACTAGCTTTTTTCGATAGAATTTCTGTTTTGATTTAAATTGTTTAATAATACATGGATAGTGCATTATTTAGACCTAAATAATGTATATGTGATTCTATTACTAGATATGGACTGTGCTGTAGTGGTTACAATAAAGTGCGTAGATAAGTATTAATTTGCGTTATGAGCTACTGGATAAACAGTTAAAGAATTTATTTTTTAAATAACACTGTTCAACCGATTGTAAACACTATATTTTTACATCCAAATATTGGTACACTAGTACTTAGCTAGTTTTTCTTTAACTTAACAAATGAATGGATTATGAAAACAAAGAAAAAAATATCTTTTAAGTTCTACATTATTTTTTTAATTGTAATTTTATTATTAATTTGGGGACAAACTAAAGATGTTACTCTGTTGCCTGCGGTAAAAAATCAGCTTAGCCATATTAGCCCTCAAACAAATATTGCGCCTGCCAATAATGCTTTTGTAGCCATGGCTGGATTTAATGTATATAACACTGAAGATATGGTAGATGAAGGTTTTATAGTTATTCTAAAAGCGATTAAATCTTCTGAACAAACCCCATTTGAATACAATATGATCTTTCAAGCAGCCAAAGGTCATGAATTAACTAAGCTTTATCAATTACCCTGTGATGCCAATTTTAGCAATAACCAGTGCCTTCAAGATATTACTGAACAAGCAGCAGTGATAAGACAATTAATGCAAGAGCAAAAAGGCTTTGTTAATAATTATTTGGCATTACAAAAATTTCCTGAATTCGCCCATATTCTACCTGCTAATCTTAACAGTACTGTACCTTACCAATATATCAGTAGTGTTGCACAACTATTAATGGCTAATGCTATTTTAGAAGTTAATGCAGGAAATATCGATGAAGGACTCTCTTTCCTAATCAATGACATTAAGTTTTATCGTCATATGTTAAATAGCAAGCAGAGAAATAAAGAAGATACTGTTATTTTCATTAATAGGTTAAATCAACATTATTTTGTTTTGGATAGACTGCTACATTCTGGTATAAACCTTGCTCCTTATTTGCCTGAGCTAATGCCATTATTAAAACCATTAACTCCACAAGAACGAAACTTAGTATGGACATTAGAAAATGAAAGAAATTATCAAATAGCAGTACAAATATCTTTAGGTCATATGTACTTCTATACAGGTTATAATGAAATTAGTGGTTGTTATAATGATAGCTGTGCATTTGATCGTTATTTTTCAAGATTACTTTATAAATTTAATGGTACCTTAAATGCGGTTTATTTAGATTGGCAGCCCACTATAGATTTTGCCAAAGTAGATTACCCTTTAAACGATAACTTTTTAGAAAAATTAAAGTCATTGAGGGAAATAGAAAAGAATCATCATACTTTCAATGTTTATCGTTTGTATGAACGTTATGGTTTTTTCTTTCTTAAAAACTATGTGGGTGAAAAACATAAAAATACTATTTATTATGAAGAAGGCTATACCAATATCGAAACCCTCTCTGATGTCTGCTATTCGCTGAATCTCGCCGCCGCAGTGCGAGCATGATGTGGGGTTTTCTTTAGCCATCTACTCTGCCTAACCTGGTGCTGGCCCCCCTTCTGGCGGGCATCAGACAAGATGACAGCGCAATATACGAACGATCGAGGTTTTTTGTTTCAAACGGAAGGCGGCATACGAAATAGGGGTCCGTCTCGTGGGCTCGGAGGTGTGTATAAGGGCCAGACATTGGGTTGCGTGAATTGCTAATTATTGTTGGCATCATAGTTATTGCAGCCATTCTGTTCGATGGCTGGCGTCGTATACGCGGTAGTCGTGGTAAATTAAGGCTAGACCGAAACCTTAGCCCTTATTACGACAACACAGATGCCCCTAAAGCAAAATCTAAAAATCCTACATCTTTCCTGTCAGAAACAGAAAATGAACAGGAAGATACTCCCTTTTTGTCAACAAAAGATGAGTTAGATCACATACCCTCTAAAGAAGAGCAACAAATCAGTCTAAATCTTGCAGAGGAAGAGGCTCAATATAATAAGCAACACAGCCCTAAACCAGAAATAGATGATAAACCACAACCCATAGAAGAAGTGTTGATTATCAATGTAGTGGCACTTGATCCAGATGGCTTTAAAGGGCCTGCATTATTACAAAATATACTTGAAAGCGGACTACGTTTTGGTGAAATGGATATTTTTCATCGCCATGAAAGTATGACGGGTAATGGCGAGCGCTATTTTTCAATGGCTAATGGTGTAAAACCTGGTACATTTGATCTTGATGATATTGATCACTTTTCTACGCGAGCTGTAAGCTTCTTTTTAGGCCTACCAGGTCCCAAACACCCAAAACGTGCATTTGATGTGATGTTAGCTGCTGCGCGTAAATTGAGTAATGAGCTAAATGGCGAGTTACACGATGACCAACATAGTGTAATGACAGCCCAAACCATTGAACATTATCGGCAACGAATTGTTGATTTTGAACGCCGTAAACTCAAAAAGAAATATTAAGCCTATTTTTAAGGTGCTGTAACAAACAGCGCCTTTTCTCCCTTTGGTACGACTATGCTGACAAAAGAACAAGCTATCTTACGTATAGAACAACTTCGTAAAGAACTTAATCATCATAGTTATCAATACTATGTACTTGATAACCCCACCATCCCCGATGTGGAATATGATCGTTTATTTCGTGAGTTACAAGCATTAGAAGAACAATTCCCTGAGTTAAAAACCTCTGACTCACTGACTCAGCGCGTGGGTGGAGAGGCATTACCACAATTTAACACAGTCCAACATGAAGTACCTATGTTAAGTCTTGGTAATGCATTTGCAGAAGAAGATTTAAAAAATTTTGATCGACGAGTTAAAGAAGGCTTATCAACCTCCACTGACATTGTCTACTGCTGTGAACCTAAGTTGGATGGATTAGCAGTTAGTTTAGTTTACGAAAATGGTATTTTTGTTAGAGGGGCTACCCGTGGAGATGGTGCTACTGGTGAAGATATTACAGCAAATATCCGTACCATTCGCAATATTCCTTTAAAATTACAGGGTACTGGCTGGCCTACACGTTTAGAAGTTAGAGGTGAAGTTTATATGCCTCGAGCTGGTTTTGAAAAGCTTAATGCCTCAATACTGGCTAATGAAGGTAAACCCTTTGCTAATCCCCGCAATGCAGCGGCTGGCTCACTTCGCCAACTCGATTCAAAAATAACAGCCACACGACCACTTACTTTTTGCTGCTATGGTTTTATTACAGATGATAATGAATTAGCTAGTAGCCAACAGCAAGCCTTACTACAATTAAAGCAATGGGGTATTCCCATCAGTCCTGAATTAAAGTTAGCCACTGGTTTTACTGAATGCTTTAACTATTATCAAGATATTGGTCAACGACGGGATAGTCTTGGCTATGATATCGATGGTGTTGTATTTAAAGTTAATCAAATAGAAGATCAACAACAATTAGGCTTTCGTTCTCGTGAGCCGCGTTGGGCTATTGCTTATAAATTTCCTGCTCAAGAGGAAATAACAGAACTATTAGCTGTTGAATTCCAAGTTGGTCGTACAGGGGCGGTTACTCCAGTTGCAAGATTAAAGCCTGTGCATGTGGGCGGTGTAGTTGTATCTAATGCCACGCTACATAATATGGACGAAGTAACCCGCCTAGGCTTAATGATTGGTGACTCTGTTATTATTCGTCGTGCAGGGGATGTTATTCCACAAATTACCAGTGTTGTATTAGAACGCCGTCCTAGTGATGCTAAACCTGTACAAATTCCTGAACACTGTCCCGTTTGTAACTCAATGGTTGAGCGTACTCAACTGATAAAACGCAGTAAAGGCCAAGAACATATTTCAGAAGGTGCTATTTATCGTTGTACAGGTAGACTATCCTGCCCTGCACAAGTTAAACAATCCATTATTCATTTTGTGTCACGTAAAGCTTTAGATATTGATGGTTTAGGCGATAAAATCGTTGAGCAATTGGTTGATAATGGTTTAATAAGCTCGCCTGCTGATTTATATCGACTTACCTTTGAACAAATCATTGACTTAGAAGGCTTTGCCGAAACTTCTAGCAATAACCTACTAGCTGCTATAAATAATAGCAGAAAACCTGATTTAGCAAGATTTATCTATGCGTTAGGCATTCCTAATGTGGGTGAAAGTACCGCTAAATTATTAGCGCGTTCTTTTGGTTCGCTCGCTCGTATTAAACAAGCTTACCCAGAAGTACTCACCTCATTACCTGATATTGGTTTAGAGGTAGCTTATGAGATTAATAACTTCTTTGCTGAAGACCATAACCAACAAACGCTACAGCAATTATTAAGTTATATTGAATTACAAAATGAAGGCGATATTGCTGAAAATCTAACAGCTAGTTTTACCCTGACTGATTTGCTAAAAACGTTAACTATCCCTTTTATTGCAGATACCACAGCAGAACGTTTAACAAAACGTTTCAACAGCCTTGAAGCGATTATAAAGGCTGATAAAATTGATTTATCTGGGGTAGACAAACTCTCAGAACGGGCGAAAGATAGTTTACTGGATTATTTTAAGCAACCGCAAAATATAGCGAAAGCAAAGGCTATAGAAGCTCAGTTAAAAGACTTTGGTATGCATTGGCAAAGTGAACCCAAGCAAAGCCAACAGAACTTACCTTTGGCAGGTCAAAGCTGGGTATTAACAGGCACTCTGCCTACGATGAAACGTGATACTGCGAAACTGTACTTAGAACAACTAGGTGCTAAAGTGGTTGGTAGTGTTTCAGCAAAAACGTCGGTAGTCGTAGCAGGTGCTGATGCTGGCTCTAAACTCACTAAAGCCAATGAGTTAGGTGTTACTGTTTGGGATGAAGAAGCATTAACTAATCTATTGAAAGAAAACGGGATAATATTGTGACAGTTGAAGAAACAAAACCTAAAAAAGGTGCTAGGCTAGCTAATAAACGTCGTATTGCTACTATCCTAATCCTTTTATTATGTTCATTTATTTTTGTTGCGTGGCAAGAGGCCCCAAGGCTGACTATTCACAATATTTCTAATCAACCCTTACTCTATATAGTAAAAGTAAATGGCAATGAATCATCTGTGGGAAGTATTCCTTCTAATACAGAATTTACAATCAATTTGCCTTTTATTAAAGGCAGAAATGCGGCCATTTATTTTCAGGCCAAAACAAGCGATAAAGTCATTAGCTCTTTAGCACGCACAGGTTACCTAGGGGGTATTCATTTTTATATTCAACCTGATTTGAATATAAGCATGGAGCCTACCCCTTTAGGCTTTATGACAGAGCAACAAGAAAAAGATGAAGTTATTATCAAATAATCTCAATTAGATTGGATTAATTTATTAACTGCTGCTTGGTAAGAAAAGCTAAAAAATCTTGCTGTTGTTTAACTGTAGCAATATGCTGGTAATCTGTTGGCCATTGCCCTTGTTTAAATTGATCATAAGCTTTTGGATTATAACGAGGAAAATCTTTATTCATCGCCTGTAGCCAATACGCAGCTTTTTGACACCCTTCATACCCATTGCTGCGAAGTGATAAAGCATAGAGTAACTTTAACAATCCACTCCTTTGTTTTTTCGGGAATGATCGAATCTTTAAACGTAACATTAAGCGCTTGAAAAAAGAGGGACGAATGATGGTTGTTAATATCTCTGCACTCTTCTCAGGATAGTCTATTTGATAAGCATAGCCATATTTTTCAAAAAAACATTTTCCCATTTGATGGAAAAACTCTTTTTTACTCCAATAATGATAAATTATATTATGTGCTACTAAGGTTCTTTGCTTATCAAAACTCATCGCCAAACAAAATTGTTCTAATACTCGACATTGAGGATCTTCTAGCCACAACTCGTCAATAAGCTCAATGGCCTTTTCTATTAACGAACTATCCTCTGCAAAAACACCTAATACACCAGAATTAAGGATTTTTAGTGAGGTATCTAGCTGTGGGTAGTTTGCTATTAAGTATTTATTTACTTTACCCATTAAATCATCATGAATGCATTGATTCCAATTACCTTCAATACAATCAACTAACACCTGCCCCTTAGTAAATAAAGTAAATAACTGATTGGCATCTGTTGTTAAAATAGTATCAGTATCTAAAAATACCGTCCGCTCAGCATAGGGTAACGCTGTTAAGATACCCACTGCCTTACGCCGATAATGATAATTTGTTGGCCCTAGCCAATCCTTTAATAACTGTTCATTAAGTGGCAAAATTTCTACAGGCCACCCTTCATAATCCGTTGGTCTATCGGTTATTATTCGAATGCTAAAGTTTGCTTGTTTAGTATGCCGTAAAATACTTAGAATACTTAACTTAGTTTCAATCTGATAATTCAGATTATCCCCATACACAATATATAATAATTGATTTGCTACTTTATTTGGTATTACGCCAGAATAATTATTCAATACCATTATTCTTTTTTCCCTGCTATTTGTTTATCTTATTGAAACAAAACATCATTAAGGAATTATTAAAAATAATATTTTTCTAAAAATAAATAATATCATTATAATTAATAACAGGCTCCCTAATCATGTTTATTAATCACGTAAATTTTGATAATTTATTTTATAAAAGCTGACAATTATTATTGTCCCTGTTTTGTATATATTCTGTAACATGCGTTTAAAAACAGAGGTTTTTAATGCTTAAACAGTTAAGTCTACTCAAGAGGCGTGATAAATATTAATTAGTAGGCTCTAAGCTCATACCTTCTGGGGTAATTCTTAATACCTTACCATTAGGTTCCCAATCACCTAATACGATTCTTTTGGCAGGTTGTTTATTGGCCACTAATTCATGAATAGCTGGTCGATGTGTATGGCCATGAATTAACCGTTGTATTTTATATTTCTCTAATAATTTAACAACTTCTTCAGGCGTTACATCCATGATATCCGCTGACTTCCCCCCTTTTTTCATTTTACTTTCTGCACGTAATTTAGCAGCTAATTGTTTTCTTTTTTTAAGGGGTAATAACCGTAATAGGAATAAAATAAAGGGGTTACGATAAAAACGCCGTTTTTGCTGATACTCAATATCTTTTGTACAAAGAATATCACCGTGTGACAGTAATATAGGGGTACCGTAAAAAGTGGTTAAGGTTGGATCTTTCAGTAATTCACAACCTGCTAGCTTACAAAAGGTTTTGCCAATAGCAAAATCTCGATTACCGTGCATTAAATAAATTTTTATACCCTGCTCACTGAGTTTTTTTAGTTGGCGAGCAATACTATGTTCAAACTCTCCCATAGCATCATCACCCACCCATACATGAAAAAAATCACCTAGGATATATAACGCTTCACAATCCTGTGTTTTAGTGCGCAAAAAAGACAAGAACGCCTCAGTAATATCTGGGCGTTCTTCATTTAAATGTAAATCAGCGATCAGTAAAATGCTCATTTACTTTCTTAGTCTGCTACAACCTCAGCTTTCTCAATAATTACATCTTCCACAGGAACATCTTGATGACCTGCTTTAGATGTTGTAGCAACCTCACGAATCTTATCTACCACATCCATGCCATCTACTACTTCACCAAACACAGCATAACCCCAACCTTGTGGAGTAGGTGCAGTATGATCTAAGAAAGCATTATCTTTGACATTGATAAAAAATTGCGCACTGGCTGAATGAGGATCCATGGTACGTGCCATAGCAATAGTACCGCGCTTATTAGAAAGACCATTATTGGCTTCATTCTTAATAGGTGCATTGGTTTCTTTCTGGTTCATGCCTGGCTCAAAGCCGCCACCTTGAATCATAAAATTGTTTATTACGCGGTGAAAAATAGTGCCATTATAATGACCATCTTTTACATATTTTTCAAAATTAGCTGTGGTTTCTGGAGCTTTCTCAGCATCAAGTTTTAATGTGATAACGCCATGGTTTGTATGTAATTTAATCATAGTCTATTAGTCTTATAAAATGTCGATAGAAGTTTTTAAGAATACCATAAATATCTTTTACGCATAATTAAATGCATTAAAATATAGTAACATAAGTTAAAATTTCTCAGCAGATTAATTCACTATTACTGTTGTATCTAGCACAGAGGTATTTGCTACGGCACAACGGGGTATAGGTATCAATAGCATCATTAGTAAGATCGTGATGATTTTATATTTTCTAGCCATATTATTTTCGTCTACCTAACATAATTGCTATTGCTGAGAATTAATTGCTTGTTCAATATAATTGACAATTTCAGCGACGGTATTAGTAAAAACACCTGTCTGCCCTGCCATATGTGCATTATACCATGCTTCATAACCTTCTAAATAATCACTATCAACTTGTGCATTGGCAATCTTCGTTGTTAAACTTTGCTGTAAGGTTTCTACAGACACGGGGGCATGTCCAATCTTATCAGTAAAACCTGTGGGGCTATTGGAATTAGCGATTTTAACATCACGGATAGTAATATGATAAATAGGCAATTGATCGCTACCAAGCTCAACTTTATTTATAATCACCGTAGAATTTTCTTCTTGCTCGCGCTGTTGATATAACCAAACTTCCCCTACCTTATATTTATCCATCAAAACTCCTTAAAATATAAATAGACGGAGTAAGAAGAGTACTCCTTATTGCGCGGTATAACCACCATCGACTAATAAACTAGTACCCACGATAAAACTCGCGTCCTCTGATGCTAAAAATAATACAGCTTTTGCAATCTCTTCTGCTTTACCTAAACGCCCTATGGGATGTAATTTAACTAAATCGGCTTTTAGTTCTGGCGTCATATAATCCAATGTATGGCTACTAATATAGCCAGGGCATACCGCATTAATGCGTATCCCTTTTGCCGCATAAGTAATCCCTAATGAACGAGTCAAATTGATAATACCCCCTTTAGTGGCAGGATAAACAGTATGGCCTATTTGTCCAACACAGCCTAAAGCGGTAGCGTTATTAATAATAGCTCCTGATCCTTGTGGTAACATATATTTAAGCGCATATTTATTGGTTAAAAAAATACCTGTTAAATTCACATCAACCATTTGTTGCCAATCTTCTAATAATAATTCCTCACAAGGCTCTTTATTACCACGTATACTTGCGTTAGCAAACACTACATCTATATGTCCATAAACTTTTATTGTTTCTGCAAATAAATTGGCTATTTCACCTTCATTAGCTACATCAGCCTTAATATAACGGGATTTAGTAACAGACGTTAATGCCTGAATAGGTGAGGTGGCATCTTCATGAATATCAGTAAATACCACTGTAGCCCCCTCTTGTAACATCAGTTCAGCAGTGGCAAAACCTATATCACTGGAAGCACCTGTTATAATAGCTACCTTATCTTTTAATCTCATCGAGTTAACTCCTCTGTTTATTATTTTCATAGAATCTAAAATAGCTAATCAACAACAAGGAAATTTA
Source organism: Entomomonas asaccharolytica (assembly GCF_016653615.1). Lineage (NCBI taxonomy): Bacteria > Pseudomonadati > Pseudomonadota > Gammaproteobacteria > Pseudomonadales > Pseudomonadaceae > Entomomonas > Entomomonas asaccharolytica. The sequence goes on from NZ_CP067393.1 coordinate 2,626,482, forward strand.
CAATTAGCTTATATATTCATTAACCTACATACTTCATCTTATTTTTATAATTTGTAAATTATGTACAACATAACCATAAACAATAATCAACTATTAGTAAATAATTATCTGTAGATTAATCTTATTAGTACATTGATAAAACTTTATAAATTATTAATTTACAAATAATAGCAGGATAAGTGGATTACTGTTGTATAATTAACGGGATTAATTTTTTACTATAAATGAGCAGTTTAATGTCTGATACATCCACCATCCATTTAATCAAAAAATATGCTAACCGTCGCTTATATGATAGCCACACAAGTACCCATATTACCTTACAAGATATTCGTAATTATGTAATTGAAGAAATTCCTTTTCAGGTAGTAGAAGCAAAATCTGGCGAAGATATAACCAGAAGCATATTACTGCAAATCATCCAAGATGCAGAAACCGATGGTGATCCTATTTTTTCTAGTCAGGCACTAAAAAACATTATTCGTTTTTATGGCCCTTTCCAAGGCATGCTTGGTAGTTATCTTGAAAAAACCTTAGAATCGGTTATGGAGATTCAAAAGCAATCGGGTATGCCTTCCACTGAAGCATGGACTGACTTTATGTCTAGTCAAATGCCAGTTATGCAAAAAGTCATGCAAGAATATCTAGAGCGCACCAAACAACTTTATATGAACACACAGAACATGTTTGGTATGTTTCCTACCTTCCCCACACCTTTTAATCAAAACAAAAAAAAGGAGGAGAATTAATATTCTCCCCCTTGTTATTTCTAACAGCTAATTATTAGCTTGCTTTACGGCTAGTTGCAGCTTTAGTTGCTTTATCAGCAGCTACTGTAGCCGCATTGATATTGTTTTCTGTCATTTCAGCTACTTTCTTAGCGGCTTTTTGCAAGCTTTCATAAGCTGTACCAGCACCTTCTAAAGCTGATTTTAATACAGAAACCACTGGCTCAGAACCAGCAGGTGCATTTTTAACAATATTTTCAACAAGTTCTTGCACTTGCTTACCGCCTTGGTTTACTTGATTTTCAGCTAATTTACTGATGCTAGCTTGAGTTTTAGAGATTAAATCATATACTTGACGATTGAACTCTAAAATACGCTCAGCTTGAGCAGCAGGTTGTGATAAAGAAGCCTGTAAACTAGCAAATGATTGTGGATCACGTACAGTTAATAGTTTACGAAAATTTTCAAAGCTTTCTTCTGAAGACGCTTTTAAGGTATTTAATTGAAGTTGTGTTAATTGCTCAACACCTTCAAATACTTTATCACTTAGTTCTTTTAATAGATCAAGATTTTTAACTTGAACATCTTGTAATTTATCAGTATTAAACGTTGCCATGGTTAAACTCTCCACAATTTTATATTAATTAGGTACTACAATTTCTGCATTGATACAGCTAAAACTTTTCTCAACATGTGCGCCTATTTTTGGCCAATTAAAATATTTTTGCAAGCATTATTTTTGCACCGCACAATAAATTTTACTACAATATATTATCTAACATTATTTGTTTTTGATTTTGTTACTAAAATGCTATATTAGCTAGTATTAGTAAGATGTTAACTTTATGGCATATTATCAAAAAGGATAAATTTTGCCACCTCACTATGGGAGATTTAAGTATGAGCCAAGATGATTATATTGCAAAGCAAGAAAGAGCAATATCCTCTATTACCTCATTACTCACTGGCTTACGTAAGCTCAGCTTATTACATATCGATATTAATCAAGAATCCATTAGTAAGTGGCAAGAAGATAATATTACGCCTATTCAAAAAGATATTCTTAAAGTTCCAACAGTAGAAGATTGGCGCGAATATTTGGCAGATATTCCACAAAGACTTACCCTATTTTGGGATACATTACGCCAACGTGGTGACAATACCCTTACCTATCAAGCTGAAGATCGTCCTTTATTACTAAAGTTTGATTACGAAGTATTAATTGATGGTAGAGATTTAGCTGAACCTTGCAACTATGCTTTATTAGAAATCAAACCGCTACCTGGCCAAGTTATTAATGAAAAATTACAACCTATTGTGGTGGTTGATCCAAGAGGTGGTCATGGGGCAGGTATTGGTGGTTTTAAAGAGGACTCTGAAATTGGTGAAAGCTTAAGAGCAGGTCATCCTACTTATTTTATTTCTTTTACTTATAGCCCAGTAAAAGGACAAACCTTAGAAACCATTACAAAAGCACAGGCTGTTTTTATTGAAGAAGTGATTAGACGCCATCCAAAGCATGATAAACCAATTATCATTGGTAATTGTCAAGCAGGCTGGGCAATTATGCTGTTAGCTTCAGAACGCCCTGAACTGCCTGGTGGTATCATTATTAATGGAGCACCCCTAGCCTATTGGTCTGGAGTAACAGGTCGCAATCCAATGCGTTATGCAGGTGGATTAATGGGCGGTGCTTGGGGAACTCGACTCGCAAGTGACTTAGGTAATGGCCGTTTTGATGGTACATGGTTAGTCACTAATTTTGAAAACTTAAATCCCGCTAATACTTTTTGGGGTAAATACTATAACCTTTACTCAAAAATAGACACTGAGCCACCTCGTTTCCTAGATTTTGAACAATGGTGGGGCAATCCTGTACTTTATAATAGTGAAGAAATTGAAGCGATTGTTGATGAGCTATTTATTGGTAATCGCTTAACCAACTCTGGCCTTGGTGGGCAAAATAAAATTTTCCGTAATATTGAATCGCCCATTATTGTATTCTGTTCATCAGGTGACAATATTACCCCTCCACAACAAGCATTAAACTGGATTATTGATGTTTATCCAAATGACCTAGACTTAAAGAAAGCGGGTAAAACCATTATCTATTTACAACATCATAGTGTTGGTCATCTTGGTATCTTTGTGTCTGGCACAGTTGCGCGTCGTGAACATCGACAACTTATTGCTTCTTTAGATGCAGTAAAAGCATTACCTCCAGGACTCTTTGAAATGATCATCAAAGATGTGAAAGATAAAAATGGCAAAATTATAGATCATAAAGTTGTTTTTGAAACACGTAGTATTAAAGACTTACAAACAGGTGATGCCGACGGTAGAGACGATGAAAAAGTATTCTCTTTAGTGAGTCGTATTTCAGAAACCAATAGTAACCTTTATGAATGGTTAATTCGTCCCATCTTACGCCTGTCTATTAGTGAGCCTGTCGCGCAGTATTTAAGAGATGCTAATCCATTCCATGTCAATCAAGTAGCATGGAGTAGTATTAACCCGATGACTTGGTGGCTACCAGGAACTGCTGAGATGATAAAAGCTAATCGTCGCCCAGTACGTGCTGATAATCCTTTATTAGCGTGGCAAGAAGCACTTTCTAACAACATTACTAATGTATTAGATGTATATCGCGATACGCGAGACTCTACCCAAGAAATGTGTTTTTACACGGTATATGGCATATTGAATGCGTTAACTAATTCTCATGCTAACTATTTAGAACAAAGCACCATCAATCAAAGTAAAGAACTAACACATCGCCTTGAAAACTCACTAACCCAAGGTAATGTTCAAGATGCAACGATACGTATTCTACTTTTACTCGCTAATAAAGCAGGCATGGTTGATCGTGACTTCCTTGCAGGATTTGTGCAACACTATCGTGAGACTAAAAACTATAATCCATTAACTGATAGAAAAGCATTAAGAGAAATTATCAATCTACAAAGCTTACTTGTATTTACCTTACCTGAGGAAAGTTTAAATACATTAACCAACTTATTACCTTCCATAGAGGTTCGTAAAGAGGTGTTAGAAAGTGTCGCTATATCTGAACCAGCCCTCATTCAAACCAATGATAAAACACAAGCGTTATGGTTAAAGATTAATGATATTTTATTAGGTGAAGCGGCTAAATCTGTGCCTGCTATAAAAAAAGTTGCTCCCGTGAAAAAAGCTGTTACACCAGCTAAAAAGAAGGTAACTAAATCGGCTAAGCAAACAGCTACTAAACCAACAATGGCTCAAAAAGCTAAACCTAAAGTAGCAAAAAAATCTGTTGCAGACACAGCTTCTAGCAAAAGAACTACGACTAAAGTAGCCAAAATAACAACAAAACCCAATGATTCTACAAAGAAAAAATAACTTGTAATAAATAGCCACATAATGGAGATGAAATTCACTTTCATCTCCAGCTATTTTCTTATACAATGAAGAGATGATTTAAACTCTTAAACACAGTGTGTTACACGCTCTTCGGTAGTTTTTTATTATCCCAGATCAATAATATATTAAGTAAATAAATTACCAACTGATCATGTTCGTCAGATCAATAATATTTTGCCGTGATTGTGTTTAGCTATAGCTATAAAAGAAATAACTATGTCAACCACAATAATAAGGGTAAATTATGAGCAAAAAAATAGCATTAGTAACTGGCGGTATGGGTGGTATTGGTACTAGCATTTGCCAACGTCTTTATAAAGATGGGTTTAGAGTTATTGTTGGTTGCTCTGTAAACTCACCAAAGAAAGATGAGTGGTTAGCCAAGCAAAAAGCTCAAGGCTTCGAATTTGAGGCACTTGCCTTTGATGTTAGCGACTGGGACTCCGTAACTTCAGCATTTGAAAATGCTAAAGAACAAATCCAAGGTATTGATGTATTAGTAAATAATGCTGGTATTACCCGCGATGGTACCTTTAAGAAGCTAACACCTGAAAAATGGTATGCGGTTATCAACACTAATTTAAATAGTGCTTTTAATGTAACTAAACAAGTAATTGATGGCATGTTAGAAAAAGGTTGGGGACGTATTATTAATATCTCCTCAATCAATGGCCAACGTGGTCAGTTTGGTCAAACTAATTACTCTGCCGCTAAAGCAGGTTTACATGGATTTACCATGGCTCTAGCAAAAGAAGTAGCCAGTAAAGGAGTGACTGTAAACACTATTTCCCCTGGCTATATTAAAACTGAAATGACCGCTGCTATGCGTCCTGAAGTTTTAGAATCAATTGTTGCTGGTGCGCCTGTTGGGCGTTTAGGTAATCCAGAAGAGATTGCTGCGATGGTAGCCTTCCTTGCATCAGATGATGGTGCTTATTGTACGGGTGCAGACTTCTCTGTAAATGGCGGAATGAATATGCAATAATGGCTGTTGCGATTCTTACTAACAACAAATTTTAATTAAAATATATTTATCTAACATAGGAAATCGATATGTCTAAAGATGTTGTGATTGTGGCGGCCACACGTACACCGATAGGAAGCTTCCAAGGCTCCTTAAAAGATGTTTCTGCTGTAGATTTAGGTGTTACTGTTATTAAATCTCTTCTCGAAAAAACCAAAGTAGCTCCTGAACAAGTGTGTGAGGTAATTTTAGGACAAATTCTTACTGCTGGTTGTGGGCAAAATACAGCTCGCCAAGCCTCTATCAAAGCAGGTATACCTTACACAACACCAGCCATGACAATTAATAAAGTGTGTGGCTCAGGCCTTAAAACAGTTCATCTTGCTACTCAAGCTATTCGTTGTGGTGATGCTGAAATTATTATTGCAGGTGGTATGGAGAATATGAGTTTGGCTCCGTACCTTGTAACAGGCTTACGTAATGGACTTAGAATGGGACCTGGTAAAACCATCGATACTATGATTCAAGATGGCTTATGGGATGCATTCAATGACTACCATATGGGTATTACTGCTGAAAACTTAGCAGAAAAATATAACATTAGCCGTCAAGAGCAAGATGAGTTCTCCTTAGCATCACAACAAAAAGCTGTTGCTGCTGTTGCTGCTGGTAAATTTAAAGACGAAATCACACCTGTACACATTCCACAACGTAGAGGTGATAGTGTTGTTTTTGATACAGATGAACAACCTCGTGCTAGCACTACTATTGAAACATTAACGCGTTTAAAACCAGCCTTCAAACGAGATGGCGGTACAGTAACAGCTGGTAATGCATCAACTCTAAATGATGGTGCAGCAGCAGTCATGTTAATGACAGAAGATAAAGCTAATGAACTAGGGTTACCTATTTTAGCCAAAGTAACTTCCTATGCGAGCGCAGGTGTTGATCCAGCAATTATGGGGATTGGCCCAGCAGAAGCTACTAGAAAATGTTTAGCTAAAGCAGGTTGGAAAGCTGAAGATCTGGATGTTGTTGAAGCTAACGAAGCTTTTGCTGCTCAAGCCATTGCTGTAAACAAAGAACTAGGTTGGGATACTAGCAAAATCAATGTTAATGGTGGTGCAATCGCATTGGGTCATCCTATTGGCGCATCAGGTTGTCGTGTACTTGTTTCATTACTTCACGAAATGCAACGCAGTGATAAAAAGAAAGGGTTAGCGACCCTTTGTATTGGTGGTGGTATGGGTGTAGCTATCGCTGTTGAGCGTTAATCCTTACCCTATCACACAATGGATATCTTGCTACAAGGATGTAGCATTTTCCGCATACACAAAATAAAAGAGTATATTTTATGGAAACACAAGATACACTTGCTACTTATTGGTCAATCCAAACGCCTTTTGTAACATCCATTGCAATTGAACAGTTACGCTTGTGGACTACAACATCCTCTTGGTTTAAAGAATGCGATACTAGCCATTGGTTTGAAGTAGATCAAACTAAACTAGAACAATTACAAAATGATTATCAAGCAGAATGTGTGAGTTTAGGTAATCAGCTGTTGAATTTACAGCCTTTTAATTTTACAGATAGACGATTTAATTCAGAAAATTGGAATACCCCCCTTTTTGGCTCTGTTGCTGCTTTCTATCTATTAAATAGCAAATTCATGTTATCGCTGGTAGATTTACTTAATATTGCGGACAAAAAAGCAGCTGAACGCATGAAGTTTCTAGTTGAGCAAACAATTTCCGCTGCTGCGCCAAGTAATTTCTTTTACACTAATCCCGATGCATTAGAAAAAGCCATGCAAACCAATGGTGGCAGCTTAGTTTCAGGCTTAATGAATCTACAACAAGATATGCTCGAGGGCAAGTTACGCCAATGTGATAAAGATGATTTTGAAGTAGGTGTCAATCTGGCGATTACAGCAGGGGAAGTAGTTTTCCAAAATGAGTTTTTTCAGCTTATCCAATATGCTCCAAAAACTCGCACGCAATATGAAATACCTATATTGATTGTACCACCTGCTATTAATAAATTTTATATTCTTGATCTACAGCCCCATAACTCTTTTATTAAGCATCTGGTTGAACAAGGACATAGAGTTTTCTTAATGTCCTGGCGTAACCCTGATAATTCTATGGCTAGCAAAACATGGGAAGATTATTTACAAGAGGGTGTAATCACTGCTATTCGTGTCACCCGAGCCATTTCAGGTGTACATGATCTTAACCTATTAGGCTTCTGTATAGGTGGCACTTTATTAAGCTGTGCACTTTCTGTATTAATTGGTCGAGGTGATTCACAACCTAACTCGTTAACACTATTCACTTGTTTCCTTGATTATGAGGACACAGGGCCTATTAATGTCTATGTAGATGAAGCACTTGTGGACTTCCAAGAAAACACCATAGGTGGCAAAAATGGTACTGTTGGTATTTTCCGTGGTGAAGATATGTGTAATACCTTTTCTATTCTGCGCCCAGATGAACTTTGGTGGAACTATACTACTAGCAAATATTTAAAAGGTGAAAAACCCAGAACCTTTGATATCCTTTATTGGAATAATGACAGTACTAACATGCCAGGCCCTATGTACTGTTGGTATCTACGTCATACATATCTGCAAAATGATTTAAAATCTGGCGAGTTAAAATGTAAAGGTATACCTGTAGATTTTACTGTTATTAATACACCCACTTATCTATATGGATCGGAAAAAGACCATATTGTTCCTTGGAAAAGTGCTTACGCTTCTACTAAACTACTATCAGGTCCAATACGTTTTGTATTAGGTGCATCTGGCCATGTTGCAGGTGTTATCAATCCCCCTGCCGATAATAAACGTAATTACTGGACAAATGATAAGCTCACTAAAAATCCTGATGATTGGCTCAAAAAAGCAGAAAGGCATGAAGGGAGTTGGTGGCCAGATTGGTTTGCTTGGATTAATCAACGTGCTGGCAAAAAGACAGCCGCTAGCAAAGTACTAGGTTCACCAGAGTACCCAACAATTGAACCAGCCCCTGGTTCTTATGTCAAAAGTTAATAGTCAGTTTACTCTTTGAAAAGGCTCTAATTTTAGAGCCTTTTTTATTTATTCATAGCCAATTACTTGATGATCATAGATAATTACTACTTTTAATTGCCTGCTATTTATTACAATGAGTAAAGTACTTACCACGCCTTTTGCCAGACTTAAACTAGATCGTTACCCTACAGATAGCCATCCCTCTTTACAAGCGTTTGATGCTGCTGATGAATACTTACTCAACGAGCTAGCTACTATCAATCCTGCAAAAGGCAGTAGCATACTTATATTAAACGATAGCTTTGGTAGTCTTGCTTGTAGCTTAGTTAATCAATTGTCTATCAGCAGCTGTGGTGACTCTTATCTAGCAGAACGCGCACTTTATAATAACCTTGCTGAAAATAATATTCCCTTATCTACCATTAACTTTATACCAAGCACTGAATTATTATTAGGGCAATTTGACGTGGTTCTGATTAAAATACCCAAAACTCTTGCTTTATTAGAAGAACAATTAATCCAACTGCAACCACATATTACAGCCGATACCTTAATATTAGCGGGAGCAATGATAAAACACTTATCAAAAACTGCTAGCGAATTAATAGAAAAATACATCGGCTCTGTACAAGCTTCTTTGGCTGTAAAAAAAGCCAGATTATTACGCGTAACACCAACCCATAAAAAACTAGCAAAATCACCTTATCCTAGTTATTACAAGGTTGAAGAATTAAACTTAACACTGGTTAATCACGCTAATGTATTCTGCCGTGAAGGACTGGATATAGGTTCAAGGGTATTGATGCCCTATTTAACTTACCAACCAAACTTTATTAACGTCGCAGATTTAGGTTGTGGTAATGGCATCTTAGGTATTATTTTCGCACTCAATAATCCACAAGCTGAAATTATATTAGTTGATGAATCCTATATGGCTATTGCTTCTGCAAAAGCAAACTGGCAACAGGCACTTCCTAAGCGCTCAGTAACTATCAAAGTAGCTGATGGTTTATTACACCAAGCTAATAATTCTTTAGATTGTATACTTTGTAATCCACCCTTTCATCAACAACAGGTGATTGGTGACTTTATTGCCAAAAGAATGTTTAAACAGGCTAGAGATTGTCTGAAACAACAAGGAGAGTTATGGATTGTTGCCAATAGGCATTTAAATTACTATCAATTACTTAAAAAATTATTTAGACAGGTTACAACTATTACTCAGACTAATAAATTTGTAGTACTAAAAGCTACAAAATAAAGTACAAATAAATAATCTAAAAAAAATGGTAATTAACATCGCCAATCAATTAAGAGATCAAAAGACCTCTTGATAGTAAAATATTTTTGCTTGATCTTATAACAGTTTTACAGACTACTACATCCTTGAGTCCAAACATCAATACCATTAAAATTAGAAGTTTTTGTACCCGATTGATTAACCGTCATTGTACTTCCAGCGTATTTTTTTAATCTACCAGTAGAAGTAGCAGTTGCCGTTATTGTATAAGTCGTTACTGTATTAACAAGACTTACAGTAAAATCCGCGGTATTTGAACTACCATCAATAGGAATTACTTTAATAACAAGGCCATCTTTTACATCATCATTAGAATAAGAACCATACTTGATATAATACTGATTCATTAATGCATCAGCCTGCATTAACCCCGCTTTACCATTATCACAAGCCGCTCTGATTGTATAATTAGCATACATAGGATAGGCGATAGCAGATATAATTGCCAAAATAGCCACAACAACAAGTAACTCTACTAAGGAAAACCCTTTGGTTTTTTTCATATTTATCTCCATACACCTACCAATATTTAAGAAAGGGTCTTAAGTGTTTAAGACCCTTACTCCACTAATTAAATCTCTGGATCAAATAAATCGGTCCAACTCATTTTTTTGTATACAGCAGTTGTACTTCCTTCATATTCTTTCCATTGGAATGGTTTACGATTACCATCCTCACTACCAGTTGCCAAATCTTCGTAGTTCCAAACAGGCGTACACCAATTTCCTTCACAATAAGTATTGACGCCTGGTGGAATACCTATAATAACACTACTTCTGAACAATGAATCGCCAAAATATGATTCACCTGTTACTAAGTTAAATCCATAAGCGCGTTGCCAACCACTTGCTAAGCGACAGGTAGAAGCACTATTTGGGTTAGGTACATAGGTATTAAAGAATACACTTGCTTCCTCTCTATTTTGGTTAGTGACATTCCGAGCCGCTGACATGCTGGAAATCATTTTCTCACCCACACCATTACCTGTCAAACCACTAGGATCTGCTGCACCAAAATTTACATAGAAACCATATTCATTAAAGGCTGCTTCCAAAGAAAGACTATTACCTTCATCTTTAATAGTATCTGATGTTACCTGCGCCATTAAAGCCTCAGTTAATACTGTATTATCTCCATCGGATGCTCTCACATTAAACCGAAATGAATAGAATTTATCTTTGTTATAGGTCACTAAAGGATGACCAAGATAACCAGTACCAATATTAACGGAGTATTTACCTTTGTTTGCTGAGTCTACAAACTCATAAACAGCGGGTGGCATATAAATACGTTGTGCTAGGGCTTTATCTCCTGAAGCTCCCACTCTGGCAATAACACCATTCTCTCCTACAGGTTTTATAGCGCCATTGTCAATGGTGAAACGCCATAGTTGCCCACCCATATCACCAACAAAGATATCACTAATTAATTTATTACCACTGCCATCTACCTCTCTTTCCACAGTAGTAACTGAACTAGGTATACTATATTTCATGTTGCTGTAAGCGCTTTGGTCTGCTTTCCAGATTATACCTCCTGTAACAGCATCTAATATATAGATTTCATTACCCATATAATCAACAGTTCTTTCGGCCATATCATCTTGTTGAGGATCATAACCACCACCAAAGATAACTACATTTCTTACCTCTGTACCCACTTGCATTTTACCTGTCACTGGCGTTGACCAAGTATAACCAAGATTATTAAATTGATCACCTTTATTACCTTCTATTTTCCATAATAATGAAGGTGACGTTTTACTACTAATATCAATAGCATATAATGCACGACCGCCACGACCTGTAGCCACATAAGCAATTGCCCTTTCACTATTGTTTACATAGCCATCATTATCTTGATCATCATGATAGATATGGACAGTTCCATCTAAAGCATAGAGTCTTGGCACATCAAGACCAATCGTTTTTCTTTCCTCTAGCTCGGGGATGATTGGTAACATTTCACTTGGAATAATAGCATATAACTGTTCTCCATTAGTTACATCAAAGGCACGGAAGAAACCATCATTACCAGCAAGTAAAGCCACTTGTTGCAAACCTGTTCCTAAGAATTTAGGCTCATTATAATCAACAATTTCATTGCCTTTATCATCAACCTTATAACTAGCATCACAAGAAATAGGGTCTGCATTCTCTTGGCCTTTGACTGAACATTGACCATAGTTTACAAAGTTTACTGCACTATGGGCAAAATCACCTAGTCTAAGATCTTTTTTGTCAATAATGGTATCTACACTCGCTTCACCATCTCGAGTAAAGGCAAAACCGCGTAGGAAGTTAACATAACCCTTAGTTAATTTAACAACATCATCGTCTTCTTCTGTAGATACTTGCATATCATCAGGTGTTATTTTAGCTGCCCCTGATGCTGCCACATTACTAGCTTTGAAGTCGATGAGTGTATTGCCTTTCATAACATACATATTACGATTATCTGGATTATCGGCTAATTTACCTAACACACCGCCACGATGAACATCGCCTCCATCTCCTGTGACTACCGTGCCATCATCTTCTATTTGTACTTCGCCAGTATACCACCAGCTAGTCGTTTTAGGATCAATGAAATAATAACCATCTGAAGATTGAAATACTGCTTCCACGCCTTCTGAATCCACTAAAATTGCTTTTTGACCTTGTGTAGTATAGCTAGTACCATCATCATTTCTAATGGTCACTGTTGTTGGCTTATATACTAAACCAAAGCGCTTCATATTTCCTGCCCAATGGTTACGATTAGAGGGCTCCATTAATGAATAATAGATTTCTCGACGTTGGATATAGCGATTTTCATTACTGATAGCCACCTGTCCACTGGTATAGTTATAGAAAGTGCCTTTAGCTGTATCCATAATATCCATAAATGCATTTACTAAATCATTGCTAGTTTCAGCATAGAAATAGCGACCTTTATTAGAAATACTGTTAGCATTAACTAAGCGCTGTAAAAATTCACCTGCACTTTTACTACCAAAAGCAACAGCGTGGGTAGTAACCCAATTCTCTCTACCATCATCATTCAAGCCTTGGCTGGTAGTTGACATAAAATTGACCAGTGCTTGACCACACATTTGTGAACTTGAACCATCTGATCTACCATTATATTCACAACTTGTAGTTGATTTATTATAGGGTCTACCTGTATAAGATACTAAACCTTTACGCCAGTTAGTACCATTCACATTAGCACTACCATCAGACATTAATACCAAATGTGTCGCCTGACAACTGCTTAATAATGGACTAGGTTGTGGTTGGCCATTCCAATAGAACGTACCTTGATAAGGACCTGTAGGTGCATTACTACTTGGATAATTGGATATATAACGTGCCGCATCTAACATTGCAGGCATGGTCGGTGTTTGTGCCACAGTTGCTTCTTCTTCATTAACGGCATTCACAATCCTGCGACGTATTGTTAAGCTATTGGGCGCCATTAGCTCCTGCCTAGCAGTAAAGGTTATTTTCATCGCATTAGCATAACCAGTATCATAAGGTTTAAACTGCATATTTCTACTGGGTGAATGCAGGAGAACAACTAGCCCATTACCATTTTGCCAACCATTTTGCTGTATCTTTGCCCTCATTAAATTAGTGATATCACATTGCACTGGAACATCGCGAGAGTTAGCAGGAATAGTACAAGTACTGGATACAGCGAACGGTGTTCTTTGTCCTAAATCATTTCTAGCAACTTTAAGCCGCTCTGCAGATACCGCATTATCCAAGGAGATTTGTATTGTACCTCCATAATTATTATTAGGAACTAGTTGCAATGTAGCTTCAACCAAACCCTTATCAGCTAAACTATCAGTACCTGCTGCTACAGGATTTTTTATTAATAAATTTGAAAAATAAGCACCTACTCTATAGTTACTGTAAGCATATAGAATATTACCTGATAATGTTGGTGTATTACTGCTACTACCTGTTTGATAACCATCAGCACTACGAGAAGCTAAAGATTCCTCCCAGGTTTTGGTCATACATCCTGTTTCACCACCCGTATACTCAAACTCTAATACTGGACGGAAGCTTGAGCTTTGATCATAGGTAAAGGCAGATCTATAACCATTACCTGATTGGTGTTCTAAAAAGAAAGCAACAGATTGACCACCACACCATTCTTGAGCCTGTACAATTTCACTTAAAACATTAGAAATATCAGGTGTTTTAACATATTTTGTAGCTAAATCATCACCTGCATTCGTTTTCCAAATTTCAGTTATTGACCAAGAAGTACTACTACTTGTTTTATTTCTTTTGGTAAAGTCATCACTTGTAGCATTAAACTCTTTAGCATCACCTGTTTTTTCACCTGTAATTCTTAAAGTAACAGGCTTATCATTCCCCCCAGCAGGTATCATTTTAATTGTAGCCTTAGTAATAGTCGCACCTTGAGGGATATAAACATTATTAAAACGTACAGCTGCAGTGGACGTACCTGTTTGATTAGAAGTATAAGTAAGTTTTAACTTAGGTGCTGCTGCGCCAATGGTATGATATGGCTTGGAATAAGCTGTAGCACCGCCTGTCCAAAATCTAATGGCTAAGTCAGCCATTGGAGCGCCTGAAGCAGCTGCATCTGATTTAAAATTATTTCTGTAAGTCGAGGCAGAGTCTTTATCCGTTGTAGAAATACCAAGCGCTTCTTGAATGGCTGTTGTAATATTAAGGGTAATTTTCTTATTTTCTTGCCACCAACAATAAGCTCCATCCTGAGGAGATCCCCAAGCGGAATCTGCATCTCCCCCTATATCATTATTCCAAGTAGTCTGATTTTGTCTTACACCCCAGTATCTTGAGGAATAACCAGTTGACCCTGATTTAAGATAAAAATTAAAATCACTTGTGGTGCCTGATGTATTATAAATAGGTGAATCCACATTAGGAGCAGGGAAATTTCTCGCTGAAGAGACACGCCAATTAAGCCATTCTGCTTCACCTTTATAACTATAACTATTTACAGTACAAAAAGTATTCCCATTACTCTTATAGAAACCATCTTTCTTTGGAGTAATTATTAAATGAGCTTTCTTAATCGTAGCATCTGAGGGAATATTCACCCCTTTAAAAATAAACAATGCTTGATCACCATAACCTGTTTGGTTATAGCCAGTACCATTTAAACCTGTGATAACATCACGACTTTCACCATCAACTATTTCTTTTTCTATAATATGATTTCTTTTACCACTACCAGTACCAGTGGTGTTGAATATACTGGATTGACAAAACTCTGCCTCATCATCCAATACAAGCGAACAAACATAACTAATTGCGTTTGAATAAGTAAAACTATCATACGCTGATCCTGATTGTACTCTAGGTAGCAAGAACAAAGTGTTATAACGATCTACATCTAGATCAAATTCCCTTTCTACATTGTTATAATCTGCCCCAATATCACCCATTAACATCACATTACTGGTAACAGAAACATTTTTTCTAGAGCCATTAATGGTAGGCTGATGAGCATCATCTAGCCCATTCGTGGAACGAGCTGCGGTTTCTTTTATTGAGCCATCATCAAGTGCATCAATATCAACAACTGGATAAACTAATTTTGCAGCTTTACCTACACTTGTATCCGAACCAACTGTGATATGTGGGTATTTCATTACCCCAACACGTACCCCTCTCAACGAAGTATTAAGTAATGTTTCTGTTACCGCATCTCGAAGACCTTCAATTCTTCTCGTACTAGTACCATTGATATTGGTATCACGCATTGATGTAGAATAGTCCAATAAAAATATAATATTGGGTTTAGCCACATTGGTGTACTGCTCTGAACCAAAAAATACTTCACTATCATCAGCGTAAGTTATACTTGTATGTAAGATAGCACTGGCTATCAACATTGTAGAACTCGCTACTTTAAATTTATTCAAAATCATATTGCCATCCTCAGACGCTATGAAATAGCTAGAAATCAACTACAACTTATTTTCTAACTAAAATGTCTTTACCAAAAATTAAAACAGCCCAAATTTATATATTAATATTATCTAATTTATATCAAACTACTAAAAATACTCTTTATACTCAACTACTAATTCTTTAATTTGTGATGAATTACAATATCTTATTTACTACCTGTTACAGCATAGGTTTGTAAATGTCGGCTAACAACACATCCAGCATTTTCTCTCGCTTGGTTATTTGTGACATCTGTTCCAGCAGGGCAAGCAATACCTGTAATAACAACAGCAATACAGTCCTTGCTATTAGCTCCACAAGTCACAATAGCCGCATCATTTCCAACGGCAGGAACACAGGCAAACCATGCCGAAGTTATACGTCTCCTATCGTTTGGCTCATCTAATACACTTTCGACAACATTTATAATCGTTGAATTGTCAGAAGCATGGGTTCTAAATTGCTGGTCAAAACCACTTGAACATAAATTAGTACGTAAGCTTGTAACAACAGTTGCATCTGTATTCATTAGTTCTAATAAAACGTCTGAACCAGATGATGCCGCTTGATAAGCTTGCTTTTGTAAAACACTATTATTGGTTATCACAGCATGAGAGGTACTATTCGCAGCCACAGATAAAGCCAATACCATCATTACTAACAACAACATTAACACTACTAATAAAGTGGAGCCTTGTTGTTTGCTTTTAGTTAATTTACACATATTATAAATTCCTCAATCTATAAGTAGCTGAGTAACTTCTTTGAACAGCTGTAAAGGCTTCATGTTTCTCAGTTCCTGAACCTGCTGCTGTCTTTACATTAATATAAAAAGTTATTAATTTCGCTGCCTGTAGATTTACAAGATTACTCATATTCGTATCATCATAATTAGTATCTCCACCAGTCCCAATAGTAACTTCGCTAAACTCTCCAGTATCATTCTGGAGTGTCAGCACTATTTTTTCTATGCGGACTCCTTCAATACGATCATTAACTAAATCAAAATTATTTGATGTTGCAACACTCCTACCTTGAATACAAAGATCTTCTGGATAAGTATCACCACAATTTTGATATACCATATTACGATAGTAGAGTTTTCGGCCAAAACAATCCTCAGCTGTCAATTGTGTTTCACCTGATTGAGCAAATTTCTCATCTATACCATATGCAAACATAACCCCAACAGGCGTCTTTAATGGCACAACGGCAAAAGAACGCTTTCTATGTTCATCAGTATTTTTTCCTGACCAACCTATCTCTCCCCCAGCACTACAACCATTATAGCCAGCCCTACCAGCTTCTGAGCCCAATAAATCCAGCACTGTTTTTGCTCTATCTTGGTTAACGGATAAATTATTGGTAGTAGTACCTAAAGATGAAGATGAGATCATCACTTGGGTGACACCTAGCAATAAGATCATCCCTAGTAATAAGGCTATCATTAGCTCAATAAGAGAAAATCCATTTTGCTTTACCTGTAAAAAACTTTTCATAAAAGTCCCACTTAATATTATAATGCTGTATTAACAATAAAATAACTGTAGTAGCTACCTACTGTTGATGAGTCAGAAGCTTGGCCTAGCTCTCTTGCCGTATCCCATGTAATAGAAAGCTTGTAACGTTTATTGTCGGGGACACCCATGATATCTGACTTCGACAGTTCTAGATCCCATGTAACATTTTGAACAGCTAATCCACTAATTTGCTCATTAAAATTATAAATATCATTTACTGCCATATCAGCACCACTACACCATTTTCCTAGTCCTTGGCACGCTGATTTTTTTGAACCTACTTTCTTAAGGTATTCATCTATATTGGTAGGATTTACTCTTATCTTTTCAATAAAAGTATTAGCCATTAATGCTATTTGTTCTGTTTCATAAGCTTTCACATTAACTTGCGAACTACGAATAATTAAAATAGAAGCACCTAATATGCCAATAACTAAAATAACGAAAGCAATTAATACTTCTAATATACTAAAGCCACGCTGAGTATTTACCTTAATCATTACTGCAGCTCTCCTGTTCTACTCTACTTTGCCCAATGGCAGAAACATTCATAACATTACACTTTTCAGTGGCAGCACTTGTTTTAGCTGTTATCTTCCATTTAACAGTCCCTGCTCCCTTTGGAAAATAATCCTTATTTAATGTCAAACCTGTGGAAGGAACATAAGCTCCATTATCATTATATTTAACAAATGAATCAGGTATACCATGGATAGCTGAGCTACTATCTGGGTAAAACGCTATAACCTTACCTAAACTTCCAGTGCTTCTATTGGTTATAACTATTGAGTTTGCAAGAGTCATCTCTCGAAGCCGATCTTTTATAGGACTTGCATAAAGAAAAACACCTATCTTTTTACTCTTTGTGAAATCATCTTCACATACATACTCATCTGAATCTTGAGTAAATGGACAAACAATTACTGGATTATTATGTGTAACTGCTGCTGTCTTTGCATACTGAAGCAAGCCTACTAACTCATTTGTTGTAGCAGTTATAGCATTTTTCTTTGACACACTAGAAAAATTAGGTACAGCTATAACTGTCAATACCGCCACAATCACTATCACCATCATTAGTTCTAAAGCTGTAAAACCCTTTTCTTTAAAAATTTTCATATTATGAACCTTAATTTGTTGGTTATTTATCCATAAATTAACTAACACTCAACACGTCAGCCCACCAATAAATAGTATAAAATTTCACTTATTACCATTATTTACAAAACCATTACTAATGCAACGAACAAACCCTCTAGATTTGCTAAATATCACATTTTAAAAATATTTTGCTATGCAAATCATGCAAAAACGACAGTTTTATTTTCATGCACTAACACTCGATCTTCTAAGTGATAACGCAACCCCCTTGCCAATACCATTTTTTCTACATCTCTTCCTAATCTTACCATGTCCTCAATGCTATGTTGATGAGATATACGTACTACATCTTGCTCAATAATAGGTCCTGCATCTAATTCTTCTGTCACATAGTGGCAGGTTGCACCTATCAGTTTCACACCGCGTTGAGCTGCTTGGTGATAAGGCTTTGCCCCAACAAAAGAAGGTAAGAAACTATGATGAATATTAATAATTTGGTGGGCGTAATGTTGACACAGCGAAGGTGGCAGAATTTGCATATACCTTGCCAAAACAATACAGTCAGCCTTGTAGTCTTCTATTAATTGAGTAACTTTAGCAAAACTCTCTTGTTTATTATTAGCATCTACAGGTACATGATGATAAGGTACGCCATACCATTCAACCATACTCCGCAAGTCATTATGATTGGAAATAACACCCACAATATCACAATCTAACTCATTACTATGCCAACGATACAGTAAATCAATTAAACAATGTGACTCTTTACTGGCCATTAACACCACTTTTTTCTTTTGATTAGACTCTGTTACCTGCCAAGTCATTTTGAACTGGTCAGCGACAGGTGCAAAAGCCTGTTTAAAACCATCTAAATCAAAAGGTAAAGATTCTGCTTGAATCACATGACGCATAAAAAACTGGCCATTTGCTAAATCTGAATGGTGGTTTGCTTCCAGAATCCAACCATTATAGGTAGCTAAAAACCCACTTACTTTAGCTACAATACCAATCCCATCAGGACAAGAAATTACCAACCGAAAGGTATTCATAAACACTCCCATAGTCTACAACGGCGGGTATTGTAAGTTGTATATTGCACTTAGTCCATTAAGTTAAGTGAGGTTATTAATAAAATAGTTTTTTTGAAAAAGATATGCAGACATGTATATTACTGTCTTAAATAAAGAATTTGCCATTATTAAACCTTTAATTTATAAATATTTTTGCTCTAAATAAGCTATGTAATTTTGCCATAGTGTTAAGATTTGTTGTTGCTGTATATCACTATTATCAAATAATTCTTGGCATGCGCTGTTAAACTGCTCAAGGGTAATAGGCGCTCCTTTACTAATATCTTGTAAACGTGCTTTACAAAAATGATGCCATTGTATTTGTTCTTCCTTGTTCAGTGTATTAGGATAGTTTCTAGCTCGATAGCGAAACAATAACTCTGGCAAACGCCCATCCTCAAAATGCCCCATTTCATCAATAAGCCTCGCTGGGTTTGATTGCCGTATATGATCACAAAGCCTTTTATCACGTTCTGATAAAAACCCAGCATATAACTGCTGTTCAGGATCATCTATAGTCTCTGCAAACTGCTTACCCTCGCTACTATAAACCTCCATTAATTTACTTTGCCATAAAGGTTGTGAATCAACCAATTGCGCAGCTTGCTGCAAGCAAGCAGCCACATCCAATTGTAAACGCTCAATATCTTGTTCTCTTAACACACCCATAGGGGCAATAACAGGGCAACGATTGATATGAATAAGTTTTAGGGGAATTGGAGGAATATCATCTGGTAATTCTTCGTATTTAGTGTATAGATATTGAACAATTTCATCAGCATTTAATGTTAATAATGGCGTAATATCTTTTTGTAAATCACACACAATAACCGCATTTTTATTAACAGGATGCCATGCTAAAGGTAAAACAACCGACAAATAGTGACGATCAGCAGAGAAACGACCCGAAATATGCACCATTGGCTTTAATAAATTAATTTTAGTTTGCACTTCTTTTTTAAAACGCAGATTAAACAAATACTTATAAAGTTGAGGTTGTTTTTCTTTTACTAATCTAGCTAATGCTATTGTTGCTCTTACATCTGATAAAGCGTCATGGGCCTGCTCATGCTGAATACCATTTGCTGTTGTTAATAGTTCTAAGCGTAACGATATTCTACCCTCTTGTTGCGGCCATACAATACCTTCTGGACGAAGTGCATAGGTTGTTCTTAATAGGTCTATAATATCCCAACGACTATTACCCCCCTGCCATTCCCTCGCATAAGGATCATAAAAATTACGATAAAGGCCATAGCGGGTTACTTCATCATCAAAACGAATACTGTTATAACCTGCGGTGCATGTTTGTGGTAAAGATATCTCCTGATATAAGCGTTGAAAGAAAGTGGCTTCATTGACACCTTTCTCCAATAAAATATCTGGAGTAATCCCTGTGACTAAACAAGCCTGAGGATGGGGTAAAATATCCTCACTTAATTGACAATAGATATTAATAGGCTCTGCTATTTCATTAAACTCTAGGTCTGTTCTAATACCAGCCACTTGCAAAGGTCTATCAGCTCGCGGATTAATTCCTGTTGTTTCAAAATCATACCAAAAAATGCTAGTTGTCATATTTTGCTCATTTTCATTATTTTCCATAACAGATTACTTGATTTTATCAGTATTTTTAAGCATATTAATTATTCATAAATAATTAATAAAAGGTTGTTACAATATTTCAGCTACCATGATGAGTTATTGTATAAGGGATTTTGTATTAGCATGAACCATAAACTAGCTAAATTAGATACACTTTACAAAATAGAAACACCTGAGGGTATTAATTTAGTTTTTCGTCCTGCCAGCCCAATGATACGTTCATTAGCATTACTAATAGATGTTATCTTTCAATTCATTATTTTTGGTATTTTTTCAGCTATTGTCTTTTTTTTAATAACACTGCTTGACTTTAATGGCATGGCAATTATCAACTATATTGGTGGCTTATTTCTTATTTTGTCATTTATTATGGTTTGGTGGTACTTTGTATTATTGGAAGTATTGAACAAAGGACAATCACTAGGTAAACGCTTTTGTAATATTCGCGTTATTCATGATGATGGCACACCTGTTGGTTGGACAGCCTCATTACTTAGAAACTTATTAAGAGCGGTTGATCTACTACCTTCTTTTAGCTATGCTGTCGGCCTTCTTGTTGGTTTAAGTAATAAAGAATTTAAACGATTGGGTGATTTAGCGGCAGGTACCTTAGTGGTCTATAATGAAGAACACCTTAAGCCACAACCATTACCTGATATTGTTGCTTCACCTTGCCCGTTTCCGCTTACCCAAGAAGAACAACAAATTATTATAGCCTATGCAGAACGACGTCAAACCCTATCAACTGAACGTCGCCAAGAGCTTGCCAATATATTAAGTCAGCACTTCAACCTAAAAGATGAGCAGATGGAACATAAGCTATACCAAATTGCACAATACCTTATCGGTGCACAAGAGTCCTCTCATTTAAGGAGAGAGTCTTGAGACAACATACCTTTGAAAACCATTATCGGCAAACATGGCTTGATTTTGCTAGTCAGCTTGATCGTTTGGAAACAGGTAATAAAAAGCAATTAGCTGCCGCAAAACAAGAGGATATTAATTTCCCAGAAAGCTATCAAAGTATCTGTCAACATCTTGCCATTGCTGAATCAAGATACTACAGTCCAACGCTTATAAATTATTTACAACAACTTGTGCAAAGAGGACATCGAGTTCTTTATCAACATCGCAGTAATTTTTGGCTACGTATTATTCAATTTATTATCAGAGATTTTCCACAGTGCATTAGACAAGAAAAGAAGCTTATTCTTACTGCCACAGCTTTATTCTATGGCTCTGCACTAGTAAGCGCTTTGATTACTTTCTATTTTCCCGATTTTATCTACGTTTTCATGTCAACTAATGATATTTATGATCTTGAAAGTATGTATGATCCGTCCTCTCAGGTAATTAGACCTCTTGTTAGAGAGGGTGATGAAAATTGGTTTATGTTTGCTTACTATATTAATAATAATATCAGTATTGCCTTTGTTACCTTTGCAGGCGGAATTATTTTTTGCCTAGGAACGTTATATTACCTTCTAATAAACGGTATTATTATTGGTATTGTAGCTACTCATCTTAGTGTAAACGGTTACGCTGATACTTTTTGGCCTTTTGTTATTGGACATGGTTCATTCGAGTTAACAGCTATTGTTATTGCGGCAGCAGCTGGCTTAAAACTGGGTTTGGCAATTCTTATACCACAACGTAAAACGAGATTAGAAGCATTACGGTATACCGCTAAAACTGCTATAAATTTGGTAATTGGCGCATTTATCATGTTGCTTATTGCTGCTTTTATTGAGGCGTATTGGTCATCCATGAATAGCGCTTCGCATTTACGATTTGCGGTAGGTATCCTGCTATGGATAGCTGTTATCAGTTATTTCCTGTTTACTGGAAAAACAAGGCAAAGCCATGAAACTAACTGATACCACCATTGAAATACGTCCTCGCAGTGCTTGGGAATCAATTGATCTTGGTATTCTACTGGCTCGCCGTCATGGTTTACTATTAATAACTTCTTGGGCAATAGTCACATTACCTATTTTTTGTTTATTAACAGTTATTTTTTGGCAAGCCCCTGTTATAACTATCGATACATGGGAAATCCCCATATTACCTATTATCGTTTTTTGGTGGTTAAAACCTATTTTTGATCGAATTCCCCTGTATATCTTATCCAATGCAGTTTTTGGACAAGTTCCTACATTAAGCGAGACATTAAAGTTTTGGTTAAAGAGTTTAAAAAATAATACGCTTGCTGATTTAACAATACGCCGTTTTAAACTAGCAAGAAGTTTTGAGCTACCTGTTAGCCAACTAGAAATGTTTAGAGGTAAAGCAAGAAAGCAACGCTTAAGAAACTTACACTTAGGTAATAACAGAGCAGGCCTATTAACCTTATTATTTATTAATATTGAAGGGATATTAATTACTACCCTATTAACATTGGTCTATATGTTAACCAGTAGTACACCTAGCATTTTACCTACTCAAGACTATACAGCTGAAACAATATTGATGGATCAATTACCCTTTTGGCAAATACATGCCTATTTCTTTTTTTATACATTAGTACTGCTTATTACAGAACCCCTGTATGTTTCCTGTGGTTTTTGTTTATATTTAAATCGCCGAATTGGTATGGATGCATGGGATATTGAATTATCATTTAAACGTCTTAGCCATCGTCTAGCACAAACGCTTTCTATCTTATTGCTTAGTGGCTGTTTAGTTTTGTTCATTGGTTATCCTAGTCACTTGCAAGCTGAGCCATTAAACAAACAACATGCTACAGATACACAACTGCAACGCGAGACAGATAAGCAGCAAATAGAACAGATTTTAAAATCACCTCCTTTTTATGAGCAGGAGGAACAAACAAGATTGCGCTGGATTAATGATCCCACATCACCACCAAAACCTTCTACTACAGAATCCTCATCATTTAATGGGCTAGCTTGGTTGTCATTGGATTTTTTTAAAATTGTTATTTGGGCATTTGTTATTTTCGTTGTACTGCTAGTTGTTTGGCTATTTGTTAAACATCTTTCAATCACAAAGAAATACCAAAAAGTTGTTACACCTCCTGAAAAGTTATTTGGTTTAGCGATCACTCCAGAAAGTCTACCAACTAATATCGTGGAAGAATTTGAACGACTCTGGCAACAGGGGCAAACACGTCAAGCACTTAGTTTGCTATACCGTGGATTATTAAGCCATTTAGTCCATCAGTATCAAATACCTTTAAAAAGTTCCCACACAGAAGGTGAAATCGTTTCCTTAACAAAACAAACACAAATATCCGCTGTAACAGAATTTACCCAAAACCTAACTAATCAATGGTTACTCATGGCCTATGGCCACTATCCTATTCAGCCTGAACAAAAACAAGTATTAATCACAGGTTGGCAGACATTAATGCAATTTAACGACAAGGAGGCAACCCATGAGAAGACTCTCTAGGGGAATGATATTGCTACTTGTTATCTTCTTTCTTTTATTAACCCTTGTTATTGGCTATATTTATATTAATACTGAAAGTTATACAACAATCATTGTTAAACCTAAGCCTTATAAAGTAAGAACTAACCCTTATCTTGCTGCTGAACACTTTTTAACAGCGAACAAGCAAAAAGTTACTAGCCGAAAACACCTTAATTTTTTTGATAAATTACCAACCACTAAGCAAACCGTTTTGTTACTGGGAGAACATAGCCATTTAACGCCACCCCAGAATAAAAAGATTCTTGACTGGGTGAGTAATGGCGGACAGCTTATTGTTGAAATTAACCACAACAAAGATTACAGAAAAAACGCTATTACTGACCCTTTACTTAATGACCTAGGCATAGAACTAGCCATATTAAAAATGGATAATCCTGATAAAGAATTACCTACTAAACTTTATATTGAAAATGAAACAACACCTATTACTTTAAATTTTCTTCCTTACTATGCTTTAATCAACACAGACAACAAGGCTACACTTTGGGCGAATGACGACAAGGATAATACTCATATCCTACAACTCCCCCATCATAAAGGAAGAATCACTGTTATTTCAGATGCTAATTTATGGAAAAATAAATCTATTGAACAACATGATCACGCATGGTTACTACGCTATTTAACAACAGGCAATGATGTTGTACTGGTTTACAATTCTTTTTCACAAACACAAACAGAACATCCTAATTTTTTTGTAAACTTGTTTAAACATTTTCCCTATACTTTACTGGCACTTATCTTATTAATTATTGCTGTGCTGTGGTATAAAGGAATGCGCTCTGGCCCCTTGGAAGCACTGTTTAGTAGAAACCGCCGTCGTTTACCTGAACAACTTTCAGCACAAGCCAATTTTTTATATAAGAAAATAGGGGCAACGCAACTTATTGCAATTCTACAACAGGATATTAACTACCTTGCTAAAAAGCGTCATCCTCGTTTTGATGACCTACCTATTGATGAGCAACACCATCTACTGAGTAAATTAACCCAACACCCAATTGCAACAATCTCTCAAGTAATGGGGATAACAGATCAACAGAAACTTTCTAAACTTGAATTTATCGATATAGTTACTGCCCTCCAAGCAATCAGGAATACACTATGACAGACATGACAAAATACCAAAACCCTGCAATAGCAGCTACACCACAACCTGATAGCAATCTACAAAATGCTCACAACTTTGTGCAAAGATTACGCCAAGAACTACAAAAAGCGATTGTAGGTCAAGAGGACATTATTGATCAGACTATTATCGTGTTACTAGCGAATGGTCATGTATTACTTGAAGGTGTACCTGGTCTTGGTAAAACTCTATTAGTGCGTGCCTTAGCGCAATGCTTTAACGGCCAATTTGCCCGTATTCAATTTACTCCAGACTTAATGCCTAGTGATGTCACAGGCCATGCTATTTATGATATAAAAACAGAGCAATTTAAACTACGTAAAGGCCCTATTTTTACTAACTTACTATTAGCCGATGAAATTAACCGCGCCCCTGCCAAAACACAATCAGCATTACTAGAAGTGATGCAAGAGCGTCAAGCAACGCTTGAAGGTGAATCGTTGCCAGTACCACAACCATTTATGGTATTAGCGACACAAAACCCTATTGAGCAAGAAGGAACTTACCCGCTACCAGAAGCGCAACTTGACCGCTTTATGTTTAAAATTAATATCAATTACCCTGCTCATAATGAAGAATCACTACTGGTAAAACAAGTTACCCAGTCAGCGCAAGCGGATATGTTGGAAGTAAAGCCTTTACAACAATTAGTACAGCCTAAAGATATTTTAGCGTTACAGCAAATCACCAAAAATATTCCTGTTGATGAACAAATTATTGATTATGCAGTTCGCTTAGTCAGAGCAACCCGCGACCACCATAATCTAGCTATTGGTGCTGGCCCACGTGCTTCTATTGCATTGATTCAAGCAGGAAAAGCAAGAGCCCTTATAAGAGGCGGTCAATTCGTTATTCCAGATGATATCAAAGGGTGTGTACTACCTACTTTACGTCATCGAATAAAGCTCAGTGCTGCTATGGAAATTGAAGGCGCAACCATCGATCAAGTGCTTAACCAGATCATTGATCAAGTTGCAGCCCCTAGACTGTGAGTAAACACATGCCAGCAACTAGCCGACAGTTATTAAAACCTGCTAAACCTCTTGTTATTACGCTAGCAGTTTTTATGGCTATTATAGCCCTCTTAGAAAGTTTAAGAGCTATGAACGTTAATGTGCCAAGCAACTACTATCAAGTATGGCTAATTGCTTTATTAGTCTTTATATTTTTTGTAGTGGCTGATATAGCGAGTTTTAAAAAAGTAACCACTCCCCTTATAGAAAGGCAACTACCTCCTTACCTATCATTAAATCGTTGGCAAGAGGTTAGTTTACTTATCAGTAATCAACAAAATAACACTTTACCCTTGATCGTTTATGACTATTCACCAGAAGCCATAGACTTTAAACAACTACCCCATACATTAGAACTGCTAGCTAATGGTAAATACCTATTGAAATACACCATTAAACCATTACAACGCGGTCACTTTTTTTGGGAAAGTTGTGAACTAACGATGACGAGCCAATGGCAATTATGGCAACAACGTCGTATTGTCCCCGTAACCAATGACAGCCATGTATACCCAGACTTTACCAAGCTGTTTGACTCCAATATCACTACCATTGAACAATGGATTTACTATTTAGGTGTGCGTCCAAAACCTAGACGTGGTTTAGGGCAAGATTTCCACCAACTACGCGATTTTCGAGAAGGCGATACATTACGGCAAATAGACTGGAAAGCCACTGCTCGCAAAAAAGCACCTATTGCTAAAGAGTATCAAGATGAACGAGATCAACATATCATCTTTTTACTAGATTGTGGACAGCGTATGCGTTTACAGGACGATCAGCTTGCTCATTTTGACCATGCACTTAACGCTTCGCTATTACTTAGCTATGTAGCCCTTAGACAAGGCGATGCAGTTGGTCTTGCTACCTTTGGTGCAGATAAAGAATTATTTATAAAACCAGCCAAAGGTAACTTACAACTAAATACACTGTTAAATGCAGTCTACAATATTAAATGTACTCAAACGCCTGCCGACTATAATATAGCGGTACAAAAACTACTGAGTAAAACTCAACGCCGTGCGCTAGTGATTGTAATTACAAACTTACGCTATTCAGAAAACGCAGAAACTATCGCCGCATTTAAACAATTGAGTCGTTATCATAAAGTGCTGATAGCGAGTATGCGTGAAGAAATTCGTGACGATATTTCACAACAGCCTATTAATGACTTTGATGATGCCTTAACCTATTGTGGAAATATCCATCAACTACTTAACCGTAACCAACTCCATGACAGATTAATAGCATACCAATTGCCTATTTTAGATGTAGTTCCTAAGCAGTTTGGCCCACAATTGGTTAGCCACTATCTATCTTTAAAACGTTCGGGTGCTCTTTAATTTTTTATTGTCAGGAACTTACCACCATTGAACACTTCTAATGTACACTCAAATAAATTTACAATTAAATAATTTTTTTTGACATTTTATTGACATTTACATTTGTATTATACTGCCTCAATTTCACGTTTAACTAAAAGTTTAAAACCATAATGAAACAGAATAAATCACTTGGTACACCTAGTGCGCTACAGCAACTAGGTTTTTTTGTACTCTCTGCATTAGTGTTAATGATAGTTTATAGCTTATTACGCTATGCCCTATTCCAATACAATCACGAACTAGTAGGTGATACACCTACCAGTACCTTTATCGAAGCATTTATTAACGGCTTACGTTTTGATGGCAAAATGGTAGCCTTTATGATGATTCCCATAGGCCTTACCTTTCTTTGCAGACCAGTGATGGGTTGGCGGTTTGTACAGCGTTTATGGCTTACCATAGCAGCTTGTATTGCTATCTTTTTAGGTGTTTTAGAATTAGATTTCTACCATGAATTTCATCAACGTTTAAATAGCCTAGTTTTCCAATATATTCGCGAAGATCCTAAAACTGTACTGAGTATGATTTGGTATGGCTATCCTGTCGTCAAATATATGCTTGCTTGGGCTATTATCACGGCTATTATTTGGTTTATTTTTAAATTAATTGACCGTATTACCCGTTCAGAACAGAGCAAAAAATACCCTTTTTATGTACACCTGATTATTTTTGTTATTTGTGCCGCAGTTATTACTTTAGTTGGACGTGGCACTTTACGCCAAGGTTCACCATTACGTTGGGGTGATGCGTATACCACAGACTCACCTTTTGCTAACCAATTAGGTTTAAATGGTACATTATCATTGATTGATGCTGCGCGTAATGTAAGAAGTCGCAATACAATCTGGAAAGCGACCATGCCACCAGAGCAAGCACAACAAATCGTTCGTACTATGTTACTAACGCCTAGTGATACCTTAGTGGAAGCTAATAAAGCGGTCATTCGTCGTGACTATCAACCAAACGCTGAAAAAACATTACCCATTAAGAATGTGGTAGTGATCTTAATGGAAAGTTTCGCAGGTCGTTATACAGGTGTGTTAGGTGATCCAAACCATATAACCCCAAACTTTGATAAATTAGCCCAAGAAGGCTTGTTATTTACTCAGTTTTTCTCAAATGGTACTCATACCCACCAAGGTATGTTTGCCACAATGGCTTGTTTCCCTAACCTACCAGCCTTTGAAACACTAATGCAAGAACCTGAGGGGAATAATAAGTTCTCTGGTTTACCGCAACTACTCTCCATTCGTGATATGAACGATGTTTATGTCTACAATGGAGATTTTGCATGGGATAACCAAAGTGGTTTCTTTAGCAACCAAGGCATGACTACTTTTATTGGTCGTAATGACTATGTAAACCCTGTTTTCTCAGACCCAACATGGGGTGTATCTGACCAAGACATGTTTGCCCGTGGTAATGAGGAGTTAGATAAACTAGCCAAACAAGGTAAGCCTTTCTATGCGCTATTACAAAGTTTATCTAACCACACGCCTTATGCCTTACCAAAGAATTTACCTGTTGAGCCTGTAACAGATCAAGGTTCACAAAATGAACACTTAACCGCCATGCGTTATTCTGATTGGGCATTAGGTCAATTCTTTGAAAAAGCGAAACAGTCTCCATATTACAACGACACACTGTTTGTTATTGTTGGCGATCATGGCTTTGGTAGCCCTATGCAATTAACCGATATGGATATGTTCCGCTTTAATGTACCGTTACTGTTAATTGCACCAGGGGTTCAAGAGAAGTTTGGTAAAACCAATACGACTGTTGGCACGCAAGTGGATGTTGTTCCTACTATTATGGGTCGTTTAGGCGGCGATGTTCGCCATCAATGTTGGGGACGTGACTTATTAAATCTTCCTGAAGGTGATAAAGGTTTTGGTATTATTAAGCCCTCTGGCAGTGACCAAACAGTCGCTCTTATTAAAGGCAATGAAATCCTAATTCGTCCAAGTGAAATGGAGCCAAAACTGTATCACTATCAATTAGGGGCTAAACCTTCAGCCACTTTATTGAATGATCAACAGTTACTAAATAGCTTAAAGCCTGAACTTGAAGCTTATATTCAAATGGCTACCCAGAGTTTATTAGAAAATACAGCAGGTGCCGAAGCCGCTCAATCGGATAAATAATATTATCCAAATACTCCACTAACCTTATTGTTAGTGGAGTTATTAAACGGTTTGATTTACAATTACTCTTTGAAAAGTACCGTTATTACTTACTGAACATGCTATAGTAATAACCTTTATAGTTAGCCTGTTTAGCCTATATTCTCATGCGCACACCTACTCCTCTTTTTGATTACCCAAAATACTGGGCTGAATGCTTTGGCATTGCACCTTATCTCCCTATGAGCCGTGAAGAAATGGATCAGCTTGGCTGGGATTCCTGTGATATTGTCCTCGTCACAGGCGATGCCTATGTCGATCATCCCTCTTTTGGTATGGCTATTATTGGTCGAGTTTTAGAAGGGCAAGGCTTTCGAGTAGGTATTATCGCTCAACCTGACTGGCATGCTAAAGATGACTTTATGAGATTAGGTAAGCCTAATCTATTTTATGGTGTAGCAGCGGGTAATATGGACTCGATGATTAATCGCTATACTGCCGATCGTCGTATCCGCTCTGATGATGCCTATACGCCAGGAGGAGAAGCAGGTAAAAGACCAGATCGTGCTAGCTTAGTATATAGCCAACGCTGTAAAGAAGCCTACAAAGATGTACCTGTTATTTTGGGTGGCATTGAAGCCTCATTACGTCGTATTGCTCACTATGATTATTGGCAAGACAATGTACGTCGCTCAATATTAGTGGATGCCACTGCTGATTTAGTGGTTTATGGTAATGCTGAACGGGCTATTTGCGAAATAGCACAACGTTTTTCCCGTGGTGAATCCGTAGCGAGCATGACAGATATTAGAGGCACTGCTTTTATTCAACGCCATACCCCAGAAGGATGGTATGAAATAGATTCAACACGCATTGATCGCCCTGGTAAAGTGGATAAAATTATCAATCCCTATGTATCTACTCAAGAGTTAGAAGCATGCGCAATTGAACAGCAAAAAGGCCAACATACGCCGATAGATACTGAACAAACTCAAGCAGTCACTATATTACCCAACCCTACCCTCACCAGAGAAAAAACCGTTATTCGTTTACCCTCTTTTGAGAAAGTACGTAATGACCCTGTTTTATATGCTCATGCCAGTCGTATATTGCATTTAGAAACCAACCCAGGAAATGCTAGAGCATTGGTTCAAAAACACGATAATATGGATGTATGGATTAATCCACCGCCTATTCCGTTAACTACCCCAGAGATGGACTATGTATTTGGTTTACCTTATGCCAGATTACCCCATCCATCTTATAAGGGAGCTAAAATACCAGCCTATGAGATGATTCGTTTTTCAGTCAATATCATGCGTGGTTGTTTTGGTGGCTGTACTTTCTGTTCAATTACCGAACATGAAGGGCGGATTATTCAAAATCGCTCAGAAGAATCTATTCTTCAAGAAATTGAAGACATACGTGATAAAGTGCCAGGTTTTACAGGGGTTATTTCTGATTTAGGTGGCCCTACCGCCAACATGTATCGTTTAGCCTGCAAAAGTCGTGAAATCGAAGCCGCTTGCCGTAAGCCTTCCTGTGTTTATCCAGGCATTTGTGGCAATCTGAATACCGATCACTCAGCATTAATTCAATTGTATCGTCATGCCCGAGAACTTAAAGGTATTAAGAAAATATTGATTGCCTCAGGTTTACGTTATGATCTCGCTGTAAAATCACCTGAATACGTTAAAGAACTAGTCACTCATCATGTTGGTGGTTACTTAAAAATCGCGCCTGAGCATACTGAACAAGGCCCCTTAAGTAAAATGATGAAACCTGGCATAGGGATTTATGATACCTTCAAAGAAATGTTTGATAAGTACAGTAAAGAAGCGGATAAAGAACAATACCTTATCCCTTATTTTATTGCAGCGCATCCTGGTACAACTGATGAAGACATGATGAACCTTGCTCTTTGGTTAAAAAGTCGTGGCTTTAGAGCCGATCAGGTACAAGCTTTCTATCCGTCACCAATGGCTACTGCCACCGCCATGTATCACTCAGGCAAAGATCCATTACATAAAGTGACCTATAAGAGTGATAAAGTATTTATCACCAAAAGTGAAGAACAACGTCGCTTGCATAAGGCTTTCTTACGTTATCATGACCCAAATAACTGGCCCCTGTTAAGAGAAGCGTTACAACGGATGGGACGTGCTGATTTAATTGGTGAGGGTAAACATCAACTTATTCCAACCCATCAACCTAAAACGTCTGGTTATCAGAGCCCTAGGCGTAAAAACTCAACCCCTAGTCATGGTAATAAGGCCAAACAATCTATATTAACGCAACACACAGGGTTACCTCCCCGCCAACAGGGATTAAAAGCAATCAAAAAGTCACCTAAAAGAAAATAATTAGAGGTTAATAGAAATAGATCACAAAAAACTCACCTAGCTAGTGAGTTGATTTAGTTAAATGTTATACTGCTAATATCGTATTATTTAATTAATAATCACTGTTAAAAAGGGCATTACCCCTATGAAATCATTATTAAACTCGCGCTTTATTTTCTTTATGATTTTCCTAGCCTGTGCTGCTAGCCTAGGTTATGCCTTTTATCTGGAATATGTTCACCATATGGAGCCGTGCGTGCTATGTTGGGTGCAACGTGTACTATTTGCTGCAGTAGGGATTATTTGCTTTATTGGCTTTATTCATAATCCACAAAGTGTGGGACGACGCATCTATGCATTCTTAGGTTTAATTTTCTCAATACTTGGCATTGTTGCAGCAGGTCGTCAAATATGGCTTAAATTTAACCCAGATAATTCGGGTTGCCTACCTACTACTATTGAAAGTATTTTTGAAGATAACCCCTTTTTTGAAGCCATTTTAAAAGCCTTCCAAGGAACATCCGAATGTGGTTTATTTCAAGGCGAGGTCTTAGGTATTGAGTTACCTTACTGGGGTATTATATTATTCAGCGCCATTACCATTGTCCTCATCTTTCAACTTGTTAGAAGTAACTCGTTACGGATTCTATTTAACTAAATCAGTTAAGCGTTAATCATACAGTATGAATTAACGCTTTTTTTAATAACGCGCGCTCACTTGGCTGATTGCTTTCAGTCTTTCTTCTGTTAATGCTTCACCCAAAGCAATTCCTTGTAATCCCTTAGCAATAAATGGCTGTGGTTTTACAGCGCGTACAGCCTCTGCTATTTCTTTCAAAAGTTGGCTTGGCAGATAGTCTTGTTCATTATCAAGCTGCCCTGTCACTTTGGCTAATAATACACAAACCTCTAATAATAATGATAAACGTTCAGGACGACGTAAAACATCTGTTCGTTGCAATAGATTTAATAAATCATCAGCCGATTGAGTTAAACTTTGCTGACACATCACTAAATATTGCCCTGTTAATAGGGCTAAATCACTACAATCATTGGGTACTTTAAAGCGTTGATTAATCGCTTTAATACTATTTAAATTACCCGCTAAAGCTTGGGGAATCATCAAACAAGCCCAACGTACTACTAACGGTTTTTGTTCAATAGCCGCTTGCTTTAAAACACGTTCAACTAAAGGTAAATCTACCAACTCAGGAAGTAGTACAGGTAAAGCCTTACATTGTTGCAGAACTTGTAAAAAAACCTCTGGGCTAGGTTCCATTAATGCACGTGAAAACTCTTTCCACACCCGCTCAGCAGTTAGCTCATCTAACTCGCCACTGGTGCTTAAGGTTGTCATTAATGCTAAGGTTTCTTCTGCAATAGTAAAACCTAAATTAGCATAGCGTGCAGCAAAGCGCGCGACTCTTAGAACCCTTAATGGATCTTCAATAAATGCGGCTGAAACATGGCGTAAGATTCTATTTTCAATATCTTGTTGACCATTGTAGGGATCATATAAATTACCCCGTTCATCTTCAGCAATGGCATTAATCGTTAAATCTCTTCGTGCTAAATCTTGTTGTAAAGTAACGGTAGGGTCTGTAAAAAAAGTAAAGCCACCATAGCCTTTACCACTTTTCCGCTCAGTACGTGCTAACGCATATTCCTCGCCTGTTTTAGGATGAAGAAACACTGGAAAATCAGCACCTACAGGTTGATACCCTCGCGCTAACATATCCTCAGCGGTAGCACCCACCACTACCCAGTCAGTATCCATTACAGGTTGATCTAACAACCTATCACGAACAGCACCACCAACTTTATAAACAACTAATTTATCTTTCACATTTATCCTTTCTACTGCTCTTTAGCAGTAGTTATAACCACAGCACTATAATAAAACTTAGGTTAGTTATAGTGAGAATTTTTATTAAATACAAGTTAATTATATTAAAGTTTATAAAACAACCTGTTACAGAACAAGCAATCATACTAAAGTCGTAGTGCTTATTGTAAAAACCTATTTTCCCCCTGCTATTCCAGATTTAAAGCTATATGATTGAAAATTCTAATTTATTACATAAATAAATTTAATTTTTAAAGCTATTCAAGATGCCATACCCTTTCAGAAGAAATTAATTAAAAACTAATTTCTTATAGTAAAAATTAATTTATTTTTTGATCTTATAGATTAAGGGGTATGCATGAAAATAACTAGAAAGGGTACAATTGTTTCCATCGTAATATCTTCTGTGCTTGCGACACAAGCGATGGCAGCAACGTTAACACGTGATAATGGTGCAGCTGTGGGTAACAATGTTAGCTCACAAACAGCAGGGGTAAATGGCCCTGTGTTACTACAGGATGTACAACTTATCCAAAAATTACAACGCTTTGATAGGGAACGTATCCCTGAACGTGTCGTGCATGCACGTGGAGCAGGTGCACATGGAGAGTTTACTGCTACGGCTGATATTTCTAACTTAACTAAAGCTGCACTCTTTAAAAAAGGCAGTAAAACACCTGTCTTTGTACGCTTCTCTACCGTAGTACATGGTAATCATTCTCCAGAAACATTACGTGACCCACGTGGTTTTGCCACAAAATTTTATACCACCGAAGGTAACTGGGATTTAGTAGGTAATAACTTCCCTACTTTCTTTATCCGTGATGCTATCCAATTCCCAGATATGGTACATGCCTTTAAACCAGATCCCAGAAGTAATTTAGATGATGAGGCACGTCGTTTTGATTTCTTCTCACATGTACCAGAATCTATTCATACCTTAACATTACTCTATTCTAACGAAGGTACACCAGCCACTTATCGCAATATGCGTGGTAGCAGTGTACATGCTTATAAATTTGTTAATGCTAAAAATGAAGTACATTACGTGAAACTACATTGGGTGCCACTACAAGGGATGAAAAATCTTGATCCTAAACAAGTGGAAGAAACTCAAGGTAGAGACTATAGCCATATGACCAATGATTTAGTAGCCGCTATTAATAAGGGTGATTTCCCTAAATGGGATTTATATATCCAAGTACTTAAGCCAGAGGATTTAGATAAATTTGAGTTCAATCCTTTAGACGCTACCAAAGAATGGCCAACTATAGAGAAAGTTAAAATTGGCCAAATGGTATTAAATAAAAACCCAGCTAACTACTTCCAAGAAACAGAACAAGTAGCAATGGCGCCAGCCAATTTAGTAGCAGGTATCGAGCCTTCTGAAGATAGAATGCTACAAGGTCGTTTATTCTCCTACGCTGATACGCAAATGTATCGTGTTGGTGTTAATGGCTTAAGCTTACCTATTAACAAAGCACGTGCTGAAGTCAATAATAATAACCAAGATGGTTATTCAAACCATGGTCATACAAATAATAAAGGGGTTAATTACTATCCTAGTCATTTAGTGGACACCCAAGTTATGCCTTCTGCAATGTCAGTACAAACACCATTACAAGGTACAACAGTACAAACTAAGATTTATAAACAGCAAAACTTTAAACAAACTGGTGAACTCTATCGCTCTTACAGTGATAAAGAAAAAACTGATTTGGTTAATAGCTTAGGTACTGCATTATCAACTTCTACCCCTGAGGTAAAAAATACTATGCTGTCTTACTTCTACAAAGCAGATGCTGATTATGGTACGCGTGTTACTCAAATTGCTAAAGGCGATCTAGCTAAAGTAAAAGAGTTAACGGCTAAACTTGAAGATTAAGTTAATTAAAATCCAACACATTTGTGTTGGATTTTTTTAAGGTGAATAAATGAAATACTTAATTTTATTAGTTGTACTATTTGCAAATAACGTGTTAGCAGATAACCAACAGGATATTAAAACCCAAATTGATAATTATTATTGGCAAGCAGCTCGAACTGGCAATATAGAAATGTTAGAGGAATTTGTGAATGCTAAATATGATCTCAATAAACAAGACAGTAAAGGTTATAGCGCGATTATTTTAAGTGCCTATAACGGCCATTATGACGCGGTAAAATATCTTATAGAAGCAGGGGCTAATCCTTGTTTAAAAGACAACCGTGGTAATACTGCACTTATGGGTGCAATTTTTAAAGGTGAAGTTAAAATTGCGAAGTTACTCACTAACACTGGCTGTGATGTAAATGAAACCAATAATATGGACCAAACACCAGCCATGTATGCGGCCTTATTTAAACGCCAGGAAATACTCGCAGAATTACAAAATAAAGGTGCTGATTTAACTAAAGTAGATAAGATGGGCAACGCTGTAGAAAATCTTGCTAAAGGTGAGATTATTAATAATCGCCACTGATCTAAAACATAAAAAATTGCTATTTTTAGATACAAAAAAATAACACGGTTAGTAATTTTACAACCTCTATTTAATAGCGAGAATTTTAAATAGGGGTATACTAAAGACAGTGAAAGTAGAATTTATTTTTACTTCATTAGATGTTTTTCTATTGAGTATCTAACATATAGTCAAGCTAACTATCGACTATTATTTTATTCACCCTTGAAAATAAGGAATTCTTTATGAGTAAGTTGGCAAATAAAATTGCAGTGATTACAGGTGCGGCTATGGGTAATGGCTTAGGTACTGCACAAGTATTGGCCAAACATGGCGCTACGGTAATTTTATTAGATTACAATGAAGCGGTTATTCAAGCAGCTAATGACTTAATCCACCAAGGCTTTAAAGCTGAAGCCTATATCGTTGATATACGTGAAATTAATATACTTAAAGAAATAGCTGAAGCGGTGATTAACAAATTTCAGAAAGTGGATATTCTAGTTAACAATGCTGGGGTATGCCATATTGCTTCCTTTTTAGAAACCTCAGATGAAATCAGAGATCGCACTTTTGATATCAATATCAAAGGCACTTGGAATGTTACTCAAGCATTTTTACCCTATATGGTAAAAGCTAATTATGGCAAAATCATCAATCTATCCTCAGTAACAGGCACTATGGTTGCTGATACTGGTGAAGCAGCTTATGCCACTACTAAAGCCGCCATCTGGGGCTTTACTAAAGCGCTAGCCATGGAAGTAGCTACTAAAAATATTACGGTTAACTCTGTATGCCCAGGTTATATTGCTACCCCTATGGCGGAATCTATTGCCTTAGAAAGTAATCAAACCAATCCGCAAAGTGTGTTAGATGGTATTGCTGCGGCTATTCCAATGAGACGTTTAGGAACTATTGAAGAATTAGGTGACTTGGTTGCCTTTTTAGCCTCTGATGAATCACGCTATATTACAGGCACCCAAATTGTTATTGATGGCGGTTCAACATTGCCAGAAAGTTTTGGTGCAGTAGGCGTTTAATAGCTACTATCAAGCCAACTGTTATACAAACAGTTGGCTAACAGTTATTATTTTCTTTTTCTTGGCGAACATTGTGTAGAAAACTTTTCTTTAGTATCTACATCCATCATGGTTAGGCAGTTGCCCCAAACACACCCTGTATCTAGCGCATAGACATTCGGCTCATCACATCTACCTTCTAAAGCTGCCCAGTGACCA
The DNA here is from genome assembly GCF_016653615.1 of Entomomonas asaccharolytica. Lineage (NCBI taxonomy): Bacteria > Pseudomonadati > Pseudomonadota > Gammaproteobacteria > Pseudomonadales > Pseudomonadaceae > Entomomonas > Entomomonas asaccharolytica. Next base: position 2,664,130 of record NZ_CP067393.1, read on the forward strand.
AATAAAATCTGTTGTCCAGCCATTTTGCGATTAGCTATTTCAAACCAAGGAATATAACCCGTTGGCGCACTATCCAAACCTTCTTTACTCTTAAACTCAATGGTACCATCAGCCTTACAAAAACGCATTCTGGTTAAATAATTAGTGATTACCCTTAACCTTTCATAGCCTGTTAGCAACTCACTCCAGTTGACGGGTTCACTGCCATACATATGGGCAAGAAAACCTTGTATTCTTTTATCGTCTTTTAATACCGCTTCCACTTCAGCAGAACGCGCCAAACTATCCTCTAACGTCCATAAGGGTGGAATACCCGCATGTGCCATGGTTATTTTACGATCACGATCAAAATAAACTAAGGGTTGTTGCCGTAACCAGTTAATTAACTCCTTGGCTTCTTTCGCTTCAAGAATTTCTTTAATGGTGTCATTCTTCTTAATTTTAGCGTTATCGTAAAAACAGGCGATCAGATGTAAATCGTGGTTACCTAAAACAGTTACTACACTTTTACGAATACTGTACAAAAACTTTAATGTTTTAAGGGATTTAGCACCACGATTTATCAAATCCCCAACACACCACAAAGTGTCAATTGCAGGATCGAAATTGACTTCATCTAATAACCTTTGTAATGGCTCATAACACCCTTGAATATCGCCAATTGCATAGACTGCCATTAATGCAATACTCCTGGTGCCGCTAAACGAAAGGGGGCTATATGGGCGTCAAACAACTCGCCTGTTTCAACTTGCATAGAATATTTACCATACATACTACCTACAGGCGTTGAAAAGTTTGCACTGCTCGTATACTCAAAGGTTTCACCTGCTTTAATACAAGGCTGTTCCCCTACCACACCACTCCCTTTAACTTCTTTTTTATGGCCATTACCATCGGTAATAACCCACTGTCTTGATAATAAAGTGACTGTTTTATCACCTTTATTTTGAATAGAAATACGATAATCAAATAAATAATAATTATCTTGTGGATCTGAATCCTCTACTAAATAATCAGTTAACACTGTTATCTCGATAGGATAATCAGCTAAATTCATGATTAACCCTCGTGTTGTTGATATAAAAAAAGTTGGTCGGCTAATTTTACAAAATCAGCTAATGTTAATTGCTCTGGTCTTAAGCTACCATCAACCCCAACTTGCTCTATCGCCTCGATTGTCAATAAGCGTTTTAAGGTATTTCTAAGGGTCTTACGACGTTGATTAAAGGCCTCTCTTACAATCAATTCTAATAGTTTATGGTCTTTTGCTGGATAAGGCAGAGTTTCATAAGGTACTAACCTAACAATCGCAGAGTCTACCTTAGGTGCAGGTGTAAAGCATTCAGGTGGTACATCAAATAAATGCTCAACCTGACAAAAATACTGCACCATGATGGTTAAACGCCCCCAATCTCCACCGCCTGGTTGCGCAGCCATTCTTTTCACCACTTCTTTTTGTAGCATAAAATGCATATCTTCAATCACAGCATGTTGACTCAACAGATGAAAAATAAGTGGCGTAGAAATATTGTATGGTAAATTACCCACAACTCTTAGTTTCTTACCATTGCAAACTAAAGCACTAAAATCAAACTTTAACGCATCCCCCTGATGTAAATGAAATAATGGATTTAAACCAAACTTTAGCTTTAATAAAGGAATTAAATCTTGGTCTAACTCAATCACATCCAATCGTGCGCCACTGGCTAATAATCCTGCTGTGAGCGCACCCTGTCCTGGTCCAATCTCTAATAAATGCTGACTAGCTTGGGGATGTATTGACCGTAGAATTCGGTCAATAATGCCTGCATCTTTTAAAAAATTCTGACCAAAACGCTTACGCGCACGATGTTGGAATAACTCTGACATTAATGCCTTGCCCTAAAATTATAAATTTAACTATCTATTGTAAGCCAAATTATTGCTAAACCCCACACTATCTTTTTATTTAACAAGCCTTTAAAAACATATTCGCCTTTTGGCGAATAGCAAACTATACAATTTGGTTGCATATTAGTACAGTAAAGGACAAATAGAGGATACTAGAATGTATCAAATAAAAACACATGATTACTCTGTGTCAGGAAGGCCCAAGGAATTTATTTTACCTGATGTCACAGAATTAGAAGGACTTTTTTTTATACTATATCCTACCCATGGTGACAGTATTGAATATAATCTAAAAAAACAGCAAATCATTTGGTACGACCCTGACACTAATACGCAACAAAAAGCTGATTACAAAGCTACTTCTGTCCGTGATGGTATATATTTCATTGATTACATTTTTCAAGAACAATCAATTTCCATTATTTTAGATCTTATTAATCAAACATTTACAGAAGTTGTTGGCTACCTATCAAATATACCTACTGCTAAAGCTTTTAAGCAATTCAAGCCAAATATAGCGACTATTGATCTATCAATTATCCAAGGTAGTTTAGACAAACCTTATGAAAAACAAGATTTACACAACCAAACAGACGAACTAATTGGAGCACGCTTCTTGTATTTTAGTGGTTTTGAAAGAGTGTATGAACATATTTATCTTAACCAAAATCACTACACATGGCACTGTTTAGTGGGTGAAACAGCGGGCTTAGCTGATACTAACCCCTGCCATTATTATAAAATAGCCGATAAGTTGTATTTGTTAATTTGGTCAAGAAAAAGATTACCTTATATGGGACTTATGTTAATAGATACTAATTTCTTGCGTGCAGATGGTAAAGCTTATGGTTACAACCAAATCAATACCACTGATAGCATGTTTAATATTCATTATAGCCCCTATTTTTCAATGATTAATAAACCAAACATACCTTATAGTATCTTTTTAGAAAATATGAAAAATAGACTTTCTTAACACTTCTTTTAGTTACTTAAGAAATAATAGGTTGTAGTTATTTTTTTAGCCAAAAATCCTTAATATTAGTTAGCCTACTAATATTAAGGATTTTTTCATTATAAACTCACTTTTGAACAATTATAGTAATTACAACATGAAGCTTATATAGCATATAAATATCCTATAAATGAACCTAAAATTGGTTTATCTATTATTTACAACCTACTACAGCAAACTATTTAGCTAATAGCCACCTATTATTAATTTAACCAACAAAAGACTGGACTAAGTAATTACGAACTACTAATATAACTTATTACTTTATAGTTATTTTTATTTAAACTCTTTATAAAAACCAACAATAGAGAAACTAATAAAAATATATAAATTTAACTTTGTATTATCACTAATAAATACAAGATATTAATTAACTTGCTTTGAATAATTATAAACAATAACTATTGGCGTGTTAGGAATGCTAATTGAACTTTCTTTATACCAAAACTCTCTCAGTTAGAGTCTAGTTATAGTTAAGTAGCAAAATAAACATACCCTTAGTTTAGCTAGTAACTTAAAACAATTATAATTGCAACAGGAGAATGTATGCGTAGAGGATTTGTTAACCTAAATGGGCAACGCACCCTTGTTAATGTTGATAACAATGGTAGTGTTACACATAATGGTCAAACAATTACGAACCCTGAATGGTTACCTATAAGCATAGGTACAGTTTATGGTGTAGCTCTTAATTATAAAGGCTTACTAGAAAGCCGTTTAACAGAGTTTAACGAACCACCTTATCAAAAACCACCTATCAAACCTGTATTATTTATCAAAACACCTAATACCTATAATAACCATTTAGGCAATATTGTATTTCCAACAGGTGTTGAGCAAATTCAAGCTGGCCCTGCACTTGCTTTTGTGATGGCGAAAGACGCTAGTCGTGTTACTAAACAACAAGCACTGAACTATGTAGCAGGTTTTACCATTGTAAACGAAGTTAGCTTGCCAGAAGATAGCTATTACCGCCCTGCTGTTAAAGCGAAATGCCGTGATAGCTTCTGTCCAATGGGGCCATGGTTAGTTGCAACAGACGCTGTTAATACTGATAACTTAGCGATCAGTGTCAGTATCAATGGTGAAGTTCGCCAACAAAATTCTACTGCCAATTTAGTACGTAATATCCCGCAGCTTATTGAGGAGCTCAGTGAATTTATGACCTTAAAAGCAGGCGATATTATTTTAACAGGTACTCCAGAAGGCCGTGTTGATATCAATGTAGGTGACCTTGTTGAAGTCACTATTGAAGGTATTGGTACCCTCGTAAACACTGTTATCGCCGAATAAGGAGTCCTAACTATGAAATATGCTCGTATCCGCTATCAAGGCGAGAACTTTGAAGTATTGGTTGAAGAAAATAATGCAGTTCGTTTAAAAGATGGTCGTGTATTACAAGAAACTGAAGTTGAGTGGTTACCGCCTGCAACGGGTAATATGTTTGCACTTGGTTTGAACTATGCTGACCACGCTGCTGAACTTGAATTTAAAGCGCCCACCGAACCATTAGTATTTATTAAAGCGCCTACTACCTATACTGGTCATTTATGTCATACATGGCGCCCAGATAATGTTGACTATATGCATTATGAGTGCGAGCTGGTAGCTGTTATAGGCAAAAAAGCCCGTAATGTTAGCCAAGCTGATGCTTTATCTTATTTGGCTGGTTATACTCTTTGTAATGACTATGCCATTCGTGATTTCTTAGAAAATTACTACCGCCCTAATCTGCGGGTTAAAAATCGTGACTGCACCACGCCCGTTGGTCCATACATTATTACTGCTGATGAAGTACCAGACCCATCTAAACTAACTTTACGGACATGGGTTAATGGCGAATTACGCCAAGAAGGTACGACAGCAGATATGATCTTTAACGTACCTTATTTAATTGAATACCTTTCTAACTTTATGACCTTACAGCCAGGTGACATGATTGCCACAGGTACGCCAAAAGGTTTATCAGACGTTAAACCTGGCGATAAAGTGGTAGTAGAGATGGAAGGAATTGGTAGCTTAACTAACTTTATTGTTACTGAACAAGAATTCTTTGAAAAATATGGTACTAACGCGATTGGAGAAAAATAATGTTAAAACATTGGATTAATGGCAAAGAAGTTGAAAGTAAAGAAACATTTATTAACTACAACCCTGCCACTATGGAAGAAATCTGTGAAGTGGCTAGTGGTGGCGAAAAAGAAGTCAACGATGCGGTAGCTGCTGCGAAAGAAGCCTTTCCTAAATGGGCAAATACCCCTGCTAAAGAGCGTGCGCGTTTAATGCGTAATCTAGGTGAATTAATTGACAAAAACGTACCTAGAATTGCTGAGTTAGAGACGAAAGATACTGGCTTACCGATTCACCAAACAAAAAATGTATTAATTCCACGCGCTTCCCATAACTTCAACTTTTTTGCAGAAATTTGTACCCGTATGGATGGTCATACCTACCCAGTAGACGATCAAATGCTTAACTACACCCTCTATCAACCAGTGGGTGTATGCGGTTTGATCTCGCCTTGGAACGTACCTTTTATGACTGCCACTTGGAAAACAGCACCTTGTTTAGCATTAGGTAACACAGCTGTTTTAAAAATGTCAGAACTTTCTCCTTTAACGGCTTATGAGCTAGGCCAATTAGCATTAGAAGCTGGTATTCCAGCAGGTGTCTTAAACGTTATTCAAGGTTATGGCGCTACTGCTGGTGCAGCACTTGCGCAACATCATGATGTACGTGCTGTATCATTTACAGGCGGTACTGCAACAGGGCGTCGTATTATGGCTTCAGCGGGAATTAAAAAATACTCTATGGAATTAGGTGGTAAATCACCTGTATTAATTTTTGAAGATGCTGATTTAGATAGAGCCTTGGATGCTGCCCTATTTACTATCTTCTCCTTAAATGGTGAACGTTGTACGGCTGGTTCTCGTATCTTTATTCAAGAAAGTGTTTACGACAAATTCGTAGCAGAATTTGCTGCCCGTGCTAAACGCTTAATTGTTGGCGACCCAACTGATCCTAATACCCAAGTAGGCTCAATGATTACCCAACAGCATTACGATAAAGTAACGGGCTATATCAAAATTGGTATGGAAGAAGGCGCTAAATTACTTGCAGGAGGTTTAGAGCGCCCAGCTAACTTACCTGCTCATCTTTCTAAAGGTCAATTTATTCAACCTACTGTATTTGCCGATGTGGATAATCAAATGCGTATCGCTCAAGAAGAAATCTTTGGCCCAGTAGTATGTTTAATCAAATTCAAAGACGAAGCAGAAGGCTTAAAATTAGCTAACGATGTTGAATATGGTTTAGCCTCTTATATCTGGACTAATGATCTTGGCAAAGCGCACCGTGTTGCGCGTGGTATCGAGGCAGGTATGGTGTTTATTAATAGCCAAAACGTTCGTGACTTACGTCAACCTTTCGGTGGTGTTAAAGCTAGCGGAACAGGGCGTGAAGGTGGAGAATACAGTTTCGAAGTGTTCACAGAAATTAAAAATGTGTGTATTTCTATGGGTAGTCACCATATTCCTCGTTGGGGAATTTAATAACGCTCAGTTAGGCTCTGCACAGAGCCTAGCTAACAAACTAAATAAGTAATACTGAATAAATATAATATTTTACTGATAAAAATAATAGTTGGAGACTCAGCATGGGTAAGTTAGCATTTGCTGCAAAAGTAACACATGTACCATCAATGTATCTTTCTGAACTACCTGGTAAAACAAATGGTTGTCGCCAAGCTGCGATTGATGGCCATAAAGAAATCAGCCGCCGTTGTCGTGAACTAGGGGTTGATACCATGGTGATATTTGATACTCATTGGTTAGTTAATAGTGGTTTTCATATTAATGCTAATGATCACTTTAAAGGTATTTATACAAGCCATGAATTACCTCATTTTATTCGTGATATGGAATATGAATACTATGGTAATCCTGAGTTAGCTGATATGATCGCCCGTTATGCGGTTAAAAAGAATGTACGTGCATTATCTCATCGTATCCCTTCATTAGCACTGGAGTACGGTACGTTAGTACCCATGCGCTATATGAACTCAGACAATAAATTCAAAGTAGTATCCATTTCTGCTTTCTGTACTTCACATGATTTAGAAGATAGTCGCGCATTGGGTGCGGCAGTAACTGAAGCGATCCAAGAATATGATGGGACTGTCGCCATTTTAGCCAGTGGTTCACTGTCACACCGTTTTGCTTATGATCGTATTGCCGAAAAATGTTTTGATGCTTATACCCGTGAATTCGATCATCAAGTTGACCTACGTGTAGTAGAAATGTGGAAAAATGGTCAATGGCCAGAATTCTGCTCTATGCTAGGTGACTATGCTGCGAGCTGTTTTGGTGAAGGTGGTATGCACGATACCTCTATGCTGCTAGGTGCATTAGGTGGTGAAAACTACCAAGGTAAAGTTGAATTTGTCACAGAACTATTTGCAAGCTCTGGAACAGGTCAAGTTAACGCTGTTTTCCCTGTAGCATAATTTACCAATTCCTATCCTAAACCTGTACTTTAACAAGTGCAGGTTTTTTAACTTAATAAGCTCTTTACATAAGCTGTGGAGAAGTATTTAAAATGCCTCATTTTATTGCTGAATATTCTGCTAATTTAGAAGGTGTTGCAGATTTTGCTGGTCTCTTTGAGAAAGTACATCAAGTGTTAGGTGATAGTGGTGTCTTTCCTTTAGGAGGTATTCGTAGTCGCGCTATTCGTATGGATATTTACCGTATGGCTGATGCTAAACACGACTATGGATTTATCCATATGACGTTAAAAGTAGGTGCTGGTCGAGACTTAGCAACCCGTAAAAAAGTGGCTGATCAATTATTTGAAACCATTAAAGAACACTTTGCAGATTTACAGGCAAAACGTTTACTAGCACTTTCTTTTGAAATGGAAGAACTAAATGCTGATTTAAACTATAAGCAAAATAATATCCATGCTTTTCTTGCTAACCAGTAGCATGGCTAATTAATTTATAGTTACTAACATAATAAACACAATAGTTAGTTTTTTTTATAACAACGACAAGATAACTGGATTATGAACACAAATATACAACCTGTGAGTGACAAGGTGGTGCGCAATATCACCTTGCGCTTAATTCCTTTATTATTAATCTGCTATATATTCGCCCATCTTGATCGAGTGAATATTGGTTTTGCCAAAGACTCAATGAGCCTTGACTTAGGGCTAACCCATACAATGTATGGAACGGGCGCAGGATTATTTTTTATTGCCTATATGCTGTTTGGCGTACCTAGCAATATGATGCTCGAAAAGTTTGGCCCGCGTCGTTGGATTGCCCTGATTATGGTGATATGGGGATTACTCTCAACCGCTACCATGTTTATCAGTAATCATATTGAATTTTATATTCTCAGATTTTTACTAGGGGTGGCAGAAGCAGGTTTTTTCCCTGGCATTCTTATTTATATTAACCGTTGGTTTCCCTCCCGTCGTCGTGGCAAAATCACCGCCATGTTTACCTTAGCAGTGCCTCTTGCTAGCGTATTAGGGGCACCTATTTCGGGCTGGATTATTGATTACTTTCATGGCTCATCAGGTTTGCATGGTTGGCAATGGATGTTCCTGTTGGAAGGGTTGCCTGTTGTGTTATTAGGCATTGTTATTATGTTCTATCTGCCCGATCATTATAAAAAGGTGAAATGGTTAACAGATGAAGAAAAGCAACAATTAGCATATGAGCAACAGCATGAGGAATCAGCAAAAACCAATATGCCCTTATTAGCCTTTATCAAAGATACTAAATTATGGTTACTGTTTGGTATCTACTTTGCGGTAATGCTAGGGATTAATGCTAATAATTTCTGGATGCCCAATCTAATTAAAAGCAGTGGTGTAGAAACAGAAACAACAGTAGGTTTACTTACCCCCTTCTGTTGGGGCTTGTCTTGTATTTTTATGATTCTAACAGGCATGTCTGCTGATCGCCATAATGAACGTCGTTGGCATTTAATTGTGCCTTTACTAATGGCAGCTATTGGCTTTATTGGCACAGGTATGTTTACCCATAGCACGGTGTTAGTAGTAACTTTCTTAAGTATTTCTATTATGGGCGCAGCTACTGCATTGCCAATGTTCTGGCAAATTCCACCGATGTTTTTAACCAGTAAAGATGCCATTGCAGGTATTGCTTTAGTCAGCTCACTCGGTAATTTAGCGGGCTTTCTTGCACCTTACCTAATTGGTTGGGTTAAAGATATGACGGGCGGCTCACCCAGTATTGGGCTATATATTTTAGCCTTATTAATTGTATGTGGTGCAGGATTAGTCCTATTGATTAAACCTCCAAAACAACCAATAAGTTACCCTCATTGACCTTATAAACGGTTAGTTAAAGGTCATTAAGTTAACAACTAAATGGCCTTTTTTATAGCATTTAATGAATTGACAAAATAACTGATTCATGTCAAAGTTTTACAAATTGACTATTAATTTACTAATAAAAATAAAAGGTAATAGAGCTATGCAACACTTACTTTGTGAGTCCTTAGGTAATCTGTTTTCAAAAAATATATTTATAAAAAATATCAAGCTTGGTTTAGTTAATTAGGATAACTACAACTTGATGTAATTCAACCAAGATCAGTCATAAAAATAATTATTTTTATAACCAACAATAAAACTTCATTAAATTTTTAAAATAAAAAATAATCGGAGCTATTACTGCATGAATGCACATGTCACTACGAATCATACCGTTCGTACGATCACCTTACGTATAGTACCACTACTACTCATCTGTTATATATTTGCCCATCTCGACCGCGTTAATATTGGTTTCGCTAAAGGCACGATGAGTATTGACCTAGGCCTTACCGATGCAATGTACGGTTTTGGGGCAGGTTTGTTTTTTATCTCTTATATGATTTTTGGCGTTCCTAGCAATATGTTGCTAGACAAGTTTGGGCCAAGACGCTGGATTGCCTTTATGATGTTATTTTGGGGAATCTGCTCAACGGGCATGATGTTTGCTCAAAATAGCACTCAATTCTATGTGTTACGTTTCTTATTAGGTATGGCTGAGGCAGGCTTCTTTCCAGGTATTTTAGTGTATATCAATCGTTGGTTCCCTGCTCGCTATCGTGGCAAGATCACAGCCATGTTTACCTTAGCTGTGCCTATGGCCAGTATTTTTGGTGGGCCTTTATCAGGCTGGATTATTCAAACCTTCCATAGTTCTGCTGGCTTACATGGTTGGCAGTGGATGTTATTATTGGAAGGCTTACCTGTTGTGATACTGGGGGTGGTAGTACTTTTTTACCTTCCTGACAACTACAAAGAGGTTAAGTGGCTAAGCCAAAATGAAAAACTACAACTTGATAAAGAATTACATACTGAAGAAGGTAAAAAACAAAACAGCACGACCTCTCTCACTGAATTTATCAAAGAACCTAAACTGTATATATTATTTGGTATTTACTCTGCAGTAATGTTGGGCATGAATGCCGTTAATTTTTGGATGCCTGATTTAATTTCTACCACAGGTGTTGAGAATAAAACACACGTTGGTTTATTAACCGCTATCCCTTGGATTCTCGCTTGTGTATTTATGATTGCCACAGGTGCTTCAGCAGATAGAAACAATGAACGCCGTTGGCATTTGATAGTCCCATTATTCATGGTAACCTTTGGCTTTATTGGCGCTGGCTTATTTACCCACAACTTAATTATCTTAATGTTGTTCTTAAGCGTAGCAACAATGGGTGTAGGTACAGCACTACCTATGTTCTGGCAAATCCCACCTGCCTTTCTAAGCAACCAAAACGCAGCCGTTGGCATTGCCTTGGTTAGCTCCTTAGGTAATCTAGCTTCATTTCTTGCCCCTTATTTAATTGGTTGGGTAAAAACCAACACAGGCTCCACCAGTATAGGTCTTTATATTCTGGCAATACTTATCGCTTTAGGTGCTTTACTGGTATTATTAATCCCTGCACGCTCTTTGAAACATTAAGGAAAAAATAATGATCGATAATAAATCTATTCAAGAAGCCGTAGAACGTTTAGATGAAGCTGAACGTAACAGTACTCAAATAAAACAGCTTTCTCTACAACATCCCAATATGACCATTGAAGATGCTTATGCTATTCAACAAGCATGGGTTGAGAAAAAAATTAATGATGGTCGCAAAATGATTGGTCATAAAATTGGTTTAACTTCTCGCGCTATGCAAATGTCTTCTAATATTACTGAACCAGATTATGGAACCTTATTAGATGATATGCTATTTGAAGAAGGGACTGATATTGCACACAGTCGTTTTATCGTACCCCGTATTGAAGTTGAATTAGCTTTTATTTTGGAGAAACCATTACGCGGGCCAAACTGTACTATCTTTGATGTATTAGATGCCACTAAATATGTAGTGCCTGCCTTAGAAATTATTGATGCTCGGATTCAACGTATTGACCCAGAAACCAAAGTCACTCGTAAAGTATTTGATACGATTTCTGATAATGCGGCTAATGCAGGTATTATCTTAGGTGGTCGTCCTATCCGCCCCATGGACATTGATTTACGTTCAATTCCAGGCATTCTCTATAAAAACGGTGTGGTGGAAGAATCAGGGGTATCTGTAGCGGTACTCAATCATCCTGCTAAAGGTGTAGCATGGCTCGCAAACAAATTAGCGCCCTACGGTGTAACATTAAATGCAGGGGAAATTGTATTGGGTGGTTCATTTACTCGCCCTGTTGATGCTAATCCTGATGACACTTTCCATGTTGAATACGGCCCACTAGGCTCTATTGCCTGCCGTTTTGTTTAATAACGAGGAACACTATTGTGCAACTTCCTGTTAATCATTTTAAAAGACGTCTACAAAGTGGTGAGTCCATTATTGGTTTATGGTTAGGCTTAGCCAATGCCTATACGGCAGAACTAGCGGCCAATGCAGATTTCGATTGGTTATTACTAGATGGCGAACATGCTCCTAATGATCTACGCACACTACTGGAACAATTACAGGCTATTGCTCCTTATGCTAGCCAGCCTGTAATTCGCCCTCGTATTGGCGATACAGCCATTATTAAACAATTACTGGATATTGGTGCGCAAACCTTATTAATTCCAATGGTTGATACCGCAGAACAAGCCGCTGAGCTTGTCAAAGCCATGCACTATCCACCAAAAGGTATTCGTGGTGTAGGCAGTGCGCTAGCGCGTGCTTCTCGTTGGAATACGATACCTGACTATCTCCATAAAGCAGGTGATGAACTTTGCTTATTGGTACAAATAGAAACCAAAGCAGGTTTAGATAACTTAGACGCTATCGTCAATACTGAAGGGGTTGATGGCGTATTTATCGGCCCTGCTGATCTATCCGCTTCATTAGGCCATTTAGGTAACCCTAAACACCCTGAGGTACAAGAGGCGATTGAACACGCCTTGCAACGCATTAAACAAGCAGGTAAAGCTTCTGGTATTTTAATGGCTGATAAAGCACTGGCGAAACGTTATATTGAACTAGGCTGTAACTTTGTAGCGGTGGGTACGGATACCAGTATTTTTATGCAATCACTTAAAAATTTAGCGGATGAATTTAAAGGTAAAACAAGCTCTACTCAAGTTGTTGGTGTTTACTAACTACCTCTTTATAACAGAAAAGCCATGATAGTTAACTATCATGGCTTTTTTATAACTACCCTACCATTACATGGCGTCTGTTAAATGCGTATCTTTAAATAAACTGGTTAACGCATTGCTTAATACTTCCCCCACTAACTGATTATTTGTGGCTAAATTAGGCGCTGAAGCAAAGTTTTGCGAAATACTTGAAGTATAACGGCCATTATAGGATTTACTTGGAGTCTGTAATTGTGAGCGCAATATAGCTTTAATATCTGCCCCATTAGCTAATGAACTATCAGTTGCTTGATAGGAAATAGTATCAATAATAATAGTTAATGTTATATCTCCACCGCCCGTTTGAGGCTTATATCCCATCTTAGTTAAAGCTTGCTCTGCTTGTTGCTGCAATTTAGGTAAAATATCACTAGCTTGTAAGTTAATATTGCTGGTAGAGGCATATAATCCACCACGAGTACCAATAACCTCTGTACCACGGTTATCTGTTACTCTGACATTAACAGATTGGCCATGCCCTACCTGAGGCAAAGCTTGCGAAATTACTGGATCAGGCGTTAATTGCTGGGGACTTAATGCACAACCTGTTAATAAACCTACTAACATTAAACACACTAATAATCCTTGCCTAAATATCATTTCAAAAGTCTCCAAGTAAACTATTTACAGTTGCTGTAGTATAATCACATCACTTCAATATTACCTTAATAAAAACTATACAAAATATATTTTAAATAATTTATTGAAGATATTTTGTATTACAAATAGACCTACATAGTATTTCATCGGTATAATGTGCAGCCATGTTTTTTAGAAATGGTCGTTTTAATAAAAACAATGGATTTTTTCTCGTTTTCTATTGTCAGTATAAAACGTAGTTTATTATAAAAACATCTACACAAACAAAAATTAACTATTTGCTTAGCCAGCATGATAGTAGCTTATTAATTTACTAATAAATAAGAGTGTGACGAGCATATGAAAACGTATGACGTGCTAATCATTGGTGGTGGTGTATCTGGTACAGCATTACTATACCAACTAAGCCGCTTTACAGACCTTCAAGCTATTGGTCTTTTAGAAAAGTACCCCCAAGTAGCAGCAGTTAACTCGAAAAGTTGTAATAACAGTCAAACCATTCACCAAGGTGACATAGAAACCAATTACACATTAGAAAAGGCACGCGTTACCAAACGTACTGCTTGTATGATTGTAAACTATGCCACTAAATTACCTCCAGAAGAACGTGATAACATTATTTCAAAATATCCTAAGATGGTATTAGGGGTAGGGAAAACAGAATGTGACTCATTACGTGAACGGTTTCAGGCTTTTAAAGAACTGTATCCAAATTTGAAAGAATTAGGGCGTGAAGGAATAGCCGAAATAGAACCAAAAATTGTAGAAGGCAGACCTGAATCAGAAGAAATTTATGCACTTGGTGCTACAGATGAATACACCGCCTGTAACTATCACACTCTCTCTGAATCCTTCATCAAAAACGCCAAAAAATTCTCTGAAAGCAAAAACCAAACCTGTGATGTAATGCTCGCAACGCCTGTCACTAAAATTGAAAAAATAGGTGATACTTTCCAAGTACACACCGAAAATGCAGGGGTAATGGAAGCAAAATACATCGTAGTTGCGGCTGGTGGCCACTCCTTACTATTTGCTCACCAAATGGGTTATGGTAAAGACCTTGCTTGTTTACCTATGGCTGGCTCTTATTATTTCACACCGCAATTGCTACAGGGTAAAGTATATACTGTACAAAACCCTAACCTTCCCTTTGCGGCTGTCCATGGTGATCCAGATGTTTCTGTGCCTGGTAAAACTCGCTTTGGGCCTACCGCATTAGTATTACCTGTTTTAGAACGTCATAATCTCAAAACATTCTTAGATTTCTGGAAAGTATTTAGTTTAAGCACTGGTGTGATGAAAGCACTGTGGAAACTACTTAAAGTTTCCGATATACGTCGTTATATCTTCCGTAACTTTATGTATGAAGTGCCTATTTTACGTGAACGCTTATTCTTAAAAGAAATTAAGAAAATCATTCCTACCTTAGAAGTTAAAGATGTTACATTTGCTCGTGGCTTTGGTGGTATTCGCCCACAAGTAATTGATAAAAAACAACAAAAACTTATGATGGGAGAAGCAAAAATCAATCCAGGCACAGGTATTGTATTTAATATGACACCGTCACCTGGTGGTACTTCTTGTCTTGGTAATGCTGAAAAAGACATGTATCTAATTGCAAACTTCTTAAACTGCAATATAGATAAACAAGCTTTTGAAGAAGAATTATTAAGTGGGGAAGTTGAACTTAGAGAAATAGACCGTCCTAGTGAAAATTCACTGGCTGAGGTTTAATCAAACTTCTCAAAAAAACCGCCTATTGGGCGGTTTTTTTATGCTTAAATTCTACATATATCGCGCTAACATGATAAGATAAATGACTAGTTCGAAAGATTCTAGAATGGAATGATCCTATGCCTATTGGAAAGTACCTATTACTCCTTACATTATTCGCTGTTATAACTGGCTGTGCAGATCGCCCTCCTCAAAATCTGGATAATATTTGTAGTATTTATAAAGAAAAACGCCATTGGTACAAAGCTTCCTTAAATACCGAGCGTAAATGGGGTGTTCCGCCACAAGTGCCAATGGCTTTTATCCATCAAGAATCAAAGTTTGATGGCTCTGCTCTACCACCACGTAAATATATTCTTTGGATTATCCCTTGGGGACGCGTCTCTACAGCTTATGGTTTTGCTCAAGCACAAACCATGACATGGAATGACTATATCAAAGACACGGGTAATTCTGGTGCTAAACGTAATAACTTTGCTGACAGCATGGATTTTATTGGTTGGTATATGGATAAAACACAAAAAGTTAACGGTGTTTCTAAATGGGATGCCTATAACCAATATTTAAATTATCACGAAGGTTGGGGTGGTTATAAGCGCAAAACTTATAATAGCAAATCTTGGTTAATTGGTGTTGCTCAAAAAGTAAAAACGCGCTCAGGTAACTATGGCACACAATACAGTGCTTGTAAGGAAGAGTTGATGAAACCACAAGGCTTTTGGGAATGGGTACTTGGCGTATGAATTTAATCAACCATACGCAACGCCATAAAACCTGCAAAACCGCAGAAAGCTAATACTAAGGCCATATTCATAGCCCCATAGAAATGCAATAAACCTACCACAAAACTGGCAATAAAACCTAAACCAAACTGCGTGGCTACTGCTAAGGCAGAAGCGGCACCTGCTTGTTTAGGATACAAAGACATTAAGCAGGCTATACAATTAGCGCCAATAGTGCCCGTTACAGAGATATAACAAAATAGAAAGAACATCACTGACCACATGCCACCCCATTCAAAATAAGCAACCACTAATAAAAAAGCACCTGCTAAACAAGCAACTGTAGTACCTATCCGCAAAATTGGACGTGGTCCATATCGCTTAACGAAATGACTAGCCGTAAATGTAAAAATCATTATGCCAATTACATTTAAACCAAACACCCAACCAAAATACTGGTCTGGCACACCAAAATGCTTAATAAACACAAAGGAAGAAGCTGTGATATAAGCAAACATGCCAGCAAAAGTCATTCCCATACAAAGAATATAACCTAACGCATTTTTATCTAACAAAATATGCCAATAGGCGCTAAATGCTTTAGCTATGCTACCCCCACGGTGTTCTGCTGACAGTGTCTCTTTAATAAATAATACCGAGATAAAACATACTAAGCCAAATAAAAATAAACCTAAAAATAATGAGCGCCAGCCAAACCATAACATCAAATAGCCGCCAATTAAGGGCGCAATTAAAGGTGCGATCATGGTCACAACATGCATGATTGATAAGGTATGAGCAGCCTTATCTAAGGGTAATAAATCGCGTACGATTGCCCTTGCTAATACAGAGGCTGCACCACCACCAATGGCTTGAATTATCCTAAATAAAACCAATTGATCGGCTGAGGCAGCCACAAAGCAGGCTAAACTGCTTAACAAATAAAGAAAAATACCAACAATCAAAATAGCTTTACGACCATAACGGTCTGACAGAGGGCCATAAAACAACATGCCTATACAAAAACCTATTAAAAAACCACTGATACTCCATTGTACTTTTGCTTGGGTAGCGCCTAAATTTTCTGCAATAGTAGGTAAACTAGGCAAATACATATCGATGGATAGTGGCCCAAAAGCTACCAATGCTGCTAATAAAACTAAGAAAGGAACAGATATTCCATGCTCTAATTTAGTTGCAGAAGACACTTTAAACTCCTTATTTTTATATGAATAGCAAGTGCTCTTATGTCCATTATTATCTTAATTTACCATTCTAACAGAAAAAATTAATTCAATGCGCAAGATCAATAATATTTAATATTAGACAAGGAAAGCTGGCTGTTTTCTATGAAAAGTACCATTTTTTCTAGGAAAAAAGCATTCTTTTTAAAATTAACTCAAGGCATTATAAATAGGCAATCAAATAAAAATAAAATTGGAGTTAACAAATAATGAAAAAACCTGAAGATTATCGCGCAGATACTAAACGTCCTTTTACGGGTGCAGAATTCTTAGAGAGTTTAAGAGATGGCCGTGAAATTTATATCTATGGTGATAAGGTTGAAGATATAACTACCCATCCCGCATTTCGTAATGCTGCTGCTTCTGTAGCTAAACTATATGATGCATTACATGACCCAGAAACAAAAGATGAACTATGCTGGGAAACCGATACAGGTAATGGTGGTTATACCCATAAATTCTTTCGTTTTGCTCGTAGCCCTGAAGAATTACGCGAGCAACGTGATGCTATCGCAGCGTGGGCAAGAATGTCTTATGGCTGGATGGGTCGCACCGCTGACTATAAAGCAGCCTTTGGTGATGTATTAGGTGCTAACCCTGAGTTCTATGGCAAGTTTGAGCAAAATGCAAGAGATTGGTATAAACGTATTCAAGAAAGCTGCTTATATTTAAACCATGCTATTGTTAATCCTCCAATTGATCGTAACAAACCAGTGGATCAAGTAAAAGATGTATTTGTTTCTGTTAAAAAAGAAACAGCAGAAGGTATCTATGTCAGTGGTGCTAAAGTAGTGGCGACTAACTCAGCATTAACCCACTACAACTTTATTGGACAAGGTTCAGCCCAATTATTAGGTGATAATACAGATTTTGCTTTAATGTTCCTAACGCCAATGAATGCCAGAGGTGTTAAATTAATCTGCCGTCCTTCCTATGAACTAATGGCAGGTATGACAGGCTCTCCTTTTGATTATCCACTATCAAGCCGTTTTGATGAAAACGATGCAATCCTTATTTTAGATGATGTATTTATTCCTTGGGAAAACGTATTCATCTACCGTGATTTTGATCTTTGTAAGCGTTGGTTTGGTGAAGGTGGTTTTGGCCGTTTATTCTTAATGCAAGCGACTGTACGGTTAGCGGTCAAATTAGACTTTCTAACAGGGGCATTAGTTAAAGCTTTGGAATGTACAGGTGCGTTAGATTTCCGTGGGGTATCTGCCCAAGTGGGCGAAGTAGTCGCATGGCGCAATATGTATTGGGCATTAACCGATGCAATGTGGTCAACTGCTGCTCCTTGGAAAAATGGTGCTTACCTGCCAGGTAACGAACCCATGCATGTATATCGTAATCTTACTTCTACTGCCTACCCAGCTATTAAGAAAATTGTTGAACAAACTGTAGCCAGTGGTCTTATTTATTTACCATCAGGTGCGCGTGATCTTAAAAACCCTGAATTGGATAAATACCTGAGTGTTTACTGTCGCGGTTCAGCGGATATCAGCCACCATGATCGTATTAAAATCTTAAAACTATTATGGGATGCTATTGGTAGTGAATTTGCAGGTCGTCATGAACTTTATGAGATCAACTATGCAGGCAACCAAGATGAAGTGCGTTTACAGTGTTTTGGCCATGCACGTGCTTCTGGCTCCATGCAAAAAATGTTAGATCTGGTTGATAAATGTCTTTCTGATTACGATATTGATGGTTGGAAAGTTCCACACCTACATAATTCAGATGACTTCAATATGCTGGATAAAATCCGTCAGTAAACAAGCGTTGTAACAAAAAAAAGCTAAGTGGTGATATACTACTTAGCTTAGATAGGCGTAAAATAAAAATGACTATGATAGAACTAACCCCTACTCAAAAAGCGTTTCGTAACTCAATGGCATCAATGGCGGCCGCTGTTAATGTTATTACTACCAATGGTAAATCAGGCCGTTGTGGTATTACTGCAACAGCCGTATGCTCTATTACAGATACACCGCCCACAATTCTAGTATGTATCAACCGTAATAGTGAAATGAATGCTATCTTTAAAGAAAACGGGCACCTTTGCGTGAATGTACTCTCAGCAGAACATCTTGAAGTTGCACAACACTTTGCAGGTATGACGGGTGTTGAAATGGGTAACCGTTTTGATTTACATGATTGGCAAGATGGGCTACATAATCTACCTGTGTTAAACGATGCCTTAGCGAGCTTGCAAGGCCGTATTTCACAAATGTCTGAAGTAGGTACACACACGCTATTCTTTGTAGAATTAGATGATATTAATGTAAGAACCGATGGTGATGGCTTAACTTACTTTAACCGAGCATTCCATACTATTCCTAGGAATTAAATAAATAGAGGGTAGATCCTTTCAAAAGATCTAACCCTTTTACTACCAATAACTACTTATATTGGAAAATATTTTGATCAACACATTCTTTAAACAATGCTATAACTTGTTGAGTCACTAATTCAGTAATAACATCTTTAGTATCATACTTAGTTAATCCAAGTGGTAAAACCCACCAACTGACCCAAGTTCTAGTTGCAGTACTATTTTTTCCAGATTTAATTAATTCACCCTCATTATCATAAACTTTCATAGTTACAATAAATTCATCAGTAGCATAAACAGGCACTAACCCTAAACTAAATAATTGTGTAATAGGTACCCAATCTGTCCAAACTTTATCATAATTATCATATACAATCAGCTCTATTGTATAATCGATTGGTTTTTTGTTCTGATAAGCACGATCTGTTTTATCACGATCAAATATAAGTGCATCTTGTTCAACTTGATCTTTATCAAAAGTAAAATAATTAAACAAATGAGCTTCATTTACTATCTTAGTTACACCATTTTTTAATGCCGCATCAGCTCGTGGATCTGACTTTATAAACTTATTCGGGTTACCATTAATCCACTTAGTTTGAATATAAGCATTTGGTTTATTTTTATAATGTCCCAATGATGGTAGTTCAGGTTTAGATATAGACTTTTCTACAAAAGTAGCTTGACAACCAGATAATACAAATATTACAGACAATAATAATTTAACTAGTTTCATAGTAACCCTTAATGATTATTTCTTTTTAAAAAAGGAGTAAATGTTAACATATGTAACATTTTATTACTTAACTATTTCTCTAATTAACGCATAAAATATTGACGATATGGCTGGTGTGCCATGGTCTTTCGATACTCTTTTGGTGTTGTACCAGATTGTCTTGCAAAAAACCGACTAAAATAAGCGGGATCTTGAAAACCTAATAAATAGCCAATTTCCATAATACTTTGTTCAGTGAATAATAATGAATACTTTGCTTCTTGCATCAATCGATCATGAATAAGTTGCTTGGGTGAAATATTACCTATTTGGCGACATATCTCATTTAATTTAGCTTCTGTTATATTCATCTGATTAGCATAAGCACTTAACAGCCAATGCTCTTTATAGTGTTCCTCAACAAGCTCTGTAAATTGACGAAATATGTGGCTAGATTCAAACTGTATTGAATCCACAGCCGACAAATGACTTTGCTCGGCTAAACGAAAGATGCTAATAAAAATTAGTTTTACCAATCCCTGTAATGTTGCTGCTTTACCTATTGAATTAGCATTACTCGCCTCTTTCCGTAATCGATCTAGCAAATAATCTAAATGATAAGCCTCACCCATTAACGCTTGTGGCAGTTTATTGATAGCCACGCACGCTGGGGTTATTTTAAAGTTATTTTTTAATTCAGGAATTTCATCCAATAGCGACCAGATAACTTGTTGGCGTACGGTTAATACATGCCCATCACTTCCATCTTCTGTAACAAAGGAATGTGGTACAACGGGAGGAGTAAGAAAAAATAATGGCGCTTCACCGTGGTATTGATGTTCATCTAAAAATAAATGAATCACCCCACTTTTAACATAATGAACTTGGAAGAAGCGATCATGGCGATGCGTACGCATAGTACGCCCGAAAAAATCAGCCAGATTACCTAATACTTCATAGTGAATATCAGCGTCTTTATAACGCTGATCATAGGCTTGCCCTATATTAATATTAGGAATATCTTCTTTGTGCATAACCACTGTCTACAATAATTAAACGCAGTTTATAAACTTAATCTAATTTACTTAAACTATCAACCAATACAGGACAGTGAGCTTTTTTTACAACTTTTATAGTAATGGAAGGATCAAAGAAACGATTTAATTTTGATAGATGGCGATGTCCCATCAGAATAAGATCACAATTTATTTTTTTAGCATATTTAATAATAACATCTGCTGTATCGCCACCAACAATTGTGCCTTTAGCTCCAATATCACCCGTAACTTTTAAATAACATAACGCATCTTGCATGACCTGCTCACGGCTTGTTGCAATATCAGCTTCTGTAGAATTTTCTAGGTACTTAATATTTTTTAATTTACCTGTAAAATTGTTATCAACATAAATTACTTCCACCTTTGTGTTCTCAACACAAATACGCTTTGCTAAATCAAGTAAACGAGTTGTATATTCCCAACCATCAATAGCAATAAGCACAGATGAAAACATAAAATTTCCTTATCATTTTAAAAAAATTACATTTGAGAATAATAAACTTTTTATAACATATTTTTAATCTATTGGATAGCTCTATACACTATAACAACATGATTAGTTGTATAAAAGATATATTGAATAGTTGTCATTAATAATAACTAGTTATTTTTATAGCATTCATGAATTATCAAAACTGCTCCATTCTAAATAAATTTATTTAAAGCGAGCATGTAATTCTTTTAAATGAACAGCGAATTTGTTATTTTGTTTATCAGCTGTCTTTTATATAAAAATAAACTATTACTCTACACGTAGCCTTTAATTATGATATTTTCACTAGAAGATTATTTTCAACAGCAAGCTCAACAACAACAGTATATCATTGACAAGATACAGCTACAGACTATCAAGCAATTATCTTATTTAAGCGAGCTACTTTGCTCTGGTAAAAAAATTAAAAAACCAGCTAGCTATTATCTATATGGCCCTGTAGGTAGGGGTAAAAGTTGGCTATTGAATATCTTCTTTGAAGGTATTCCTATCACAGAGAAAAAGCGATTCCATTTTCATAGTTTTTTTAGGCAACTTCATCAAAAGATTTTCCAATACTCCACTCACAAAGATTCTCTTAATCAAGCATTAGATGAGTTATTAGAGCATTGTAAATTACTCTGTTTTGATGAGTTTCATGTGCATGATATTGGTGATGCTATGCTAATGAGTCAGCTATTTAAAGCGCTGTTTGAACGCAAAATAGCTGTGATTACAACCTCTAATTATTCACCACGTGAGCTATTACCTAATCCGCTATATCATGAACGCTTTCTGCCTGCTATCAAGTTAATTGAAAAACATATGACAATAATTAATATTGCAGGTGAAACAGATTACCGTACATTACCTCAGGCAAAAAAACAGGGCTTTACAGCGGGCTACTATATTACGCCTGCATCCATTGAGCAAAGACAACAATTATCTTTACCTGAATACAACGCACAAACAATATCGTTACAGGTTGGTAATCGTACCCTTGCTCCTGTTTATTATTCTGATAACACAATTTTATTTAATTTTGAAGATATTTGTGAGGGAAATACTGCCAGTATGGACTATCTTATTCTCACAGAAACATTTAATACTTGGATAATAGATAATGTTCCCTTATTGAATAAAACCAGCATAGGCGCACAACAGCGTTTTATTAATTTAATTGATATTTTGTACGATCAAAATAAATGCTTATATCTCTTGGCCCATTATTCTTTACAACAGACCTTAGCAAATGCTGCTATTAGTGATATGGTGAGAACACAAAGCAGGCTTAACCAACTTCAAAAATGCTGATAGCCTTTGCTTGTAAAAGAAAGTAGCTGTCCATTATTATCAATTACTTTAACACCTTGCCCTTGCTCTACTCTGCCAATTACTTGTATAGAAGGATACTGGTTTTCTAATTCTGCGATATAACCAGTTGGTATAGTAAAAGCCAATTGATAATCATCCCCTCCTGTCAACATTAATTGTTGACATTGTTGCAATGGATAATTAGCTTGTAAGTCTGCACTTAAACGCAGCTTATCTAATTCAATAACTAATGCTACTTGAGAAGCCTTGGCAATATGCTCACAGTCCGCTAACAAACCATCAGAGATATCTAAACAAGCTGTTGCCTTATCTCTCAATGCCATAGCAATTACTAACTGAGGAATAGGAGACCAATATTGTTTTAATAATGGAGATGAAGCAAAGGGTTTATCCGCTAGTACCATAGGTAAAGCGCCAGCTGCCTCACCTAAGCAACCAGAAATACATAACAGATCACCTACTTGAGCGCCATCTCTACGTAACGCTTTGCCCATAGGGACTTCGCCAAGTACTGTAATAGTGATTGCTAGTGGGCCTTTAGTGGTATCACCGCCTATTAACTGAATAGCACATTCTTTGGCTTTTACGCACAAGCCTTCTGCAAACGCTTGCAACCAATTTTCATTAACTTCTGGTAAGGTTAGTGCCAATGTAAAACCAATAGGTTTTGCCCCCATCGCTGCAAGGTCACTCACTGTAACTGCTAAAGCGCGTTGAGCAATAAAGAAAGGATCACCCTTTGTTGGAAAATGAACATCAGCAACCAGTGTATCAGTAGAAATAGCTATTTCCATTGCAGGGCTTGGTTTTAGTAAAGCACAATCATCACCAATACCTAAAGCAATAGCAGCCGTTAAGGTTGCACATGGGGCGTTTTTGAAATAGTGTTGAATTAACTCAAACTCGCCCATGGATACTTAACCTATTTTTTAGAACGGGTTTCAGCTTGACGTAATTTAGGTGCTAAACGATCTAAAATACCATTAACAAACTTATGGCCATCTGTTGCTCCAAAAGTTTTTGCTAACTCAACACCTTCATTAATCACCACCCGATAAGGAACATCAATACGCTCTAATAATTCAAAGGTGGAAAGTCTTAAAATAGCTAACTCTACAGGGTCTAATTCCTTAAGAGCTCGATCTAACAAAGGGCTAAATGCTTCATCAATTTCTGAAATACGGGCAGGAACACCATGTAAAATGGCTTTAAAATAATCAGTATCAACTTTAGAAAAATCGTTATCTACATAAAATTGTGCTTCAATCTCATTGAGACTTTGCCCAGCCATATGCCACTGGTAAAGAGCCTGCATAGCCAAACTACGCGCCCTACAACGAGCAGCAATTTTGCCACGTAATGGTTTATCTGCATTGGGTTTATCAGAACTACTCACTTCGCCTCCAATTGTCCCAATAAATTAACCATTTCTAATGCTGATAAAGCTGCCTCTGCCCCTTTATTGCCAGCTTTAGTGCCTGCTCTTTCAATTGCTTGCTCAATAGTATCTACTGTTAGCACGCCAAAGGAAACAGGCACATCATATTGTAAAGAAACTTGGGCTAACCCTTTAGTACATTCGCCCGCTACATACTCAAAATGAGGAGTACCACCACGAATGACTGCGCCTAAAGCAACAATAGCCGCAAACTCATTGCGTTGTGCTATTTTTTGGCAAACTAACGGAATTTCAAAGGCTCCTGGCGCACGGATAATGGTAATATCTTTTTCTTTTACACCATGGCGAGTTAAAGTATCCACTGCACCTTCTACTAAGCTTTCAACCACAAAGCTATTGAAACGACCTACTACAAGGGCGAAACGACCTTTAGGTGTAGCAAATGTACCTTCAAGGGTATGTAATGTCATAACGAAATCCCATCATTTATAAAGAGCTTATATTTAACAAAATTATTATAGCTAAATATCAGCAAAAATACTTAAATTATCTGCTAATTATACAGGTGGAATATACTCTACTACTTCCAAACCAAAGCCTGATAAAGCATTAAAACGTGCTGGCGTACTTAATAAACGCATTTTACGCACACCTAAATCGCGTAAAATTTGTGAGCCGCCACCTACTACACTATAGGTAGCTTGAGGATTTACTGTAGCAGGTTCTAGTTTTTCCTGTAAATTCTCCAACAATGAATGACCGTCTAAGGAGTTACCCAACAATAATACAATACCATTGCCCTCTTCAACTACACGCTGCATAGCACCACGTAGGCTCCAACGACCAGTCTGTGCTACCTGCAATAAATCACGTAAAGGATCAAGATTATGCACACGTACTAATACAGGTTCTGACTCTTTAACCTCGCCATGCACCAACGCTAGATGAATATAACCATCTACTTCATCACGATAAGAAATTAATTTAAAATCACCCACCTCTGTTGCTAATGTTTGTTCTAAAACACGTTTAACAGTACGTTCATGGGTTAATCGATAGTGGATAAGATCAGCGATTGTACCAATCTTAATATTATGCTCTTGCGCAAACTTCTCTAATTCTGGGCGACGTGCCATCGTACCGTCATCATTCATTATTTCACAAATAACGGCTGATTCATTAAAACCACCCATTCGGGCTAAATCAGTAGCCGCTTCAGTATGACCTGCTCTCGCTAAAACACCACCTGGCTGTGAAATTAAAGGAAAAATATGGCCTGGACTTACAATATCTTCTGCCTTAGCATCTTCTGCACAGGCTGCTTGTACCGTCCTTGCTCTATCTGCTGCAGAAATGCCAGTAGTAACCCCTGTTGCAGCTTCTATAGAAATGGTGAACTTAGTACCAAATCCTGAACCATTACGTTGTACCATTAGGTTTAGACCTAGACGTTCACAACGGTCTTTACTCATTGGCATACAAATTAATCCACGAGCATGCTTTGCCATAAAATTAATATGTTCTGCTTCAACACATTGGGCAGCAATAATTAAATCACCTTCATTCTCCCGCCCTTCATCATCCATTAAAATAACCATCTTACCTTGACGAATATCTTCTACTAATTCTTCTATTGTATTTAACGCCATTTCGTCTCCTATTTATTTTAATAAATTACTCGCTGCACACTCGTTTTACTTTAAGCCAATAAAAAACCTCGTCAAAGACGAGGTTTCTATTTTAACGCTAGTTGTCGTATTAGTAATTACTTTTTAGCAGATTCTTTGCTGTCAGCTGCTTTTTTAGCAGTATCTGCTTTATCATCTGGCTTCTTAATATCTAATAATTCAACATCAAAAATCAATACTGAATTAGGTGGAATTAC
Organism: Entomomonas asaccharolytica; assembly: GCF_016653615.1. Taxonomy (NCBI): domain Bacteria; kingdom Pseudomonadati; phylum Pseudomonadota; class Gammaproteobacteria; order Pseudomonadales; family Pseudomonadaceae; genus Entomomonas; species Entomomonas asaccharolytica. The sequence continues at coordinate 2,690,204 of NZ_CP067393.1, forward strand.
TGGTGGTACACCATTTGCGCCATAAGCCAATTCACTAGGAATATATAACTTAACTTTTTCACCTACTTGCATTAACTGCAACGCTTCAACCCAACCAGGAATTACAGTATTAACAGCAAATTCAACAGGCTCACCACGTTGAATGGAACTGTCAAATACTTTACCATCCACTAACTTACCTTCATAATTTACTTTAACAATATCTTTCTCAGTTGGTTTAGCACCAGTACCTTTTTGTACTACTTCATACTGTAAACCTGACTTAGTAGTAACCACTCCGTCACGTTTAGCATTTTCTTCTAATAATGCTTTACCTTTTTCTTCATAGGCTTTTGATTCTTCAGCAGCAATTTTTTGTACTTCTGCTTCAAGCACAGTCATTGCTGTTTGTATTTGCTCTTTTGATAATTTTGAATCTTTATCTGCTAAAGCATCATTTAAACCAGCTAAAATTTCATTGGTATCAAATGATTTAATACGCGTTACTGATAAATTTTTACCAAATTGATAACCAATAGAATAAGAAACATCTTTCATTTGATCAGATGATTCTGAACTTGCTGCTGGTACTGACGAGTTAACTCCAGCAGTTGCTGGCTTATCTGCCACTTTTGAAGTATCTGACTTTGAGTCACAAGCCGTTAATGAAAAAGCAAGTGTAGCCACCACAACAGCTAAATAATTTTTCTTCATACTATATCCTTACAAACCCACCTAAGTTTTACTAAAAATTAAGATAATAAAAAATTTATTAACTTATATAAACGTAATAATAACTAATTCTACTTACAGAAAATAGTTTCAAAGTAAGCATTCTAAAATACGCACCATAATAAATAATAAAGTAACTTTATTAAACTAGGAAATAAAACAAAATATTTCTTTCTGTTGTTTGTTAATTACTTAAAAATCGCTATTAGGCTTATTACACAAAGCGCCCATAATAACTATAAAAAATAATTTAATTATTTATAAAATAACTATTGTTTTTTGTGAAAAATCCCCTATAATACCTCGCCCATACGGTAACTAACTTATAAAGTTATTTTATGTATCTAGCATTATGATTTAATGCCCGGGTGGTGAAATTGGTAGACACAAGGGACTTAAAATCCCTCGGGTGAATAACCCGTGCCGGTTCGACTCCGGCCCCGGGCACCATATATAAAGGCTAACAGATTTAATTTGTTAGCCTTTTTTATTACCTACGTAGTTCTCTTCTATAATTTTTTGATTTTAATTTAAGTAATTGTACAACCAAGCATTTAGACGTCATATCTCTTGCTTCTATTTCCATATTTTCTTCTGTGTGCAACAGAAAATACTTTCCAATATTATGCGCTAGCAATTCACTTTGTCTTTTTTCAAACTCTTTTTTAACATTCTGTTGAATCTCACTATATTTTTCTTTACAAAAACACAGTAATTTTTCTTCTTCAAGCTTTACAATGTTATCTAATTTAAAATCTATATACATCTCTATTCGTTCATAACAATCACTTAGATGTTTTAATGAATTATTTTTATTAAGATACCTTAATAAAAATAACTCTTCCTTTTGAAAATCTTCAATGGTTAAAGGCTGTTTATTTAATAAATAAGCAAAGTCCTCAAGATAATCTATTTTATCTAGCCCATTTCTTTGTTCTGATGAGTTAATAGAAATATCTTTACTGAATGCAAAGATTTTATAAGAGAAGAAAACTAACAGTATTAACAAAATTGACAACATTAAAACAACAAGAAAATTATCGTTCATTTGATTGCCCTATTCTGATAATAATAAGTTCATCATAATCTGTTACATTAATTATGAGAATTAGACTTTAACCCTAATATCCTAAATTTAAAGAGTTATCATTGGGTTGAAAAAGGGATTTTTATCCAAAATGTAATTGTTTTTTTTAATTGCTATTACTTTATAAAGATATTTTTAACACAAATAAAAAAGGGTATCTAACAGATACCCTTTCCATTTTATCTATACAATTAAAAAAGTGGAATTGTATAATGAACATACAATCTAGTTTGATCTATATGCCCTGCTGATTGACTTCTAAATACAGCGTCTCGCCACTCAAGTGTTACACCTTTAAAGAATCCTTCTTGCATTGTATAAGCAATACTAAAATCTCTTTCCCATTCTTTCAACTTACCACGACCAGATTTAATGCCATGTCCTTTGGTATAGTTAATATGAGTTCTTAAACCTGGTAAACCCAGATCTTTAAAGTTATAGGTGTAATGAGCAAACCAAGAGCGTTCACCAGCACGGGTAAAGTTACCTATAATACGTTGAGTAATCATAGGCGCACTGGTTCCACCAATATCAGGATAAGCGGATGCTTGGTCAATATAAGAGGTGTTACTTCTACCAGAAACCACTAAATAGCCAACACCAATATCATGATTTTTAACCACGTAGTTAACATATGTTTGGTAGGTATTATTATTAACTTTACCTCGCGTTATGGCGTTACCTGCTGCATTTTTGCCATAGTAACCTGTAGCTGTATAGCCTTGGTCTCTACCCTTCTGGCTACCATTCTTGCCGTCACTACCACTATGCCAATAATAAAGATTAACATTTAATTTTCCAGGGCCTATTTTGTAAGAATCATTAGCACCTAAAAAATGTTGTCTATAAAAATCTTTTAAATTGCCATAGTAATATTTAACAGTCGCTGTATCTGTTAATTTGTATTCAACACCACCATAATAGAACTTGTTAGTGGCCACACCAACTCCTGCGCCTGTTGGTGCTAAGCCTTGGCGATTGGTTGAAGTTCTGCCTCTCGCATGTTCCATTTTGCCTAACACAATAGTTGTGTTATCAAATTCATTGGAAGTAATTTGTTGTCCATAGAAAGTTTGCGGAACAAGACGCCCATCATTGTGCCTTAGCACAGGGTTATAGGGTAAAAATCCACCGACTTCTAGCTTAGTTTTGGACACTTTCATTTTTAAAGTGGGATCTACTGTGCTGTAGGTATTTTCTGCTTTACCATTACGCTTAGTGGGGAACATTGTTCCTGGCACACGTTTTACATCACGCACATTTTTGTGAATAGTACCACCTGAGTCTAACCGAACAACTGTAGTACCAATCAGATCTAAACCAACCCCAACTGTACCTTCTGTAAAGCCAGATTTATAGCGGAAGGTAAATGCCTGACCCCACTCAGGACCTGCAGAACCTCTATGAGTATTACGATAGTCTTGTTCTGCATACATGTTTCTTAAATAAAGTTCTGCTGTACTATCTTTAACAAACTCTGCTTGTGCACAAGCTATTTCCCCAACAACTAAACTTAATAAAATTATTCTTTTCACGAATGTCTACCCCTATAAGAATACTAAGTCCCAATTTTTTATTGTAAAAACTCTTTCCTTAAAACATTAGGCTAAGTATTAAAAACACTTAACCTAATGGTATTGATTTTAAAGTAACGACTGTTTAACTACTCTTTACTTGGATCATATAATCCTGATTTAATTAATAAAGCAGGAATTACACCCATTAAACATAAAGCTATACCCACCCCAAGGAAACCAACACCAATACTAAAATGATCCGCTAAGAAACCAATAGTAATAGGCGCTAATACTCCCCCTATACGGCCAGCGTTATAAGCCCAGCCCATTGCAAAGCCACGCACTTTACCTGGGAAGCTTTCTGTCATATAAGTTCCCATTACGCTAATAGGAACACCAAACAATAAACCAAAGCCACACATGAGCCAGACTATATTGCCTTCGGTGTTATAAAGCACAATCAATGGAATAAAAATAGCTGTACCAATAGAGCCTACTGCATAAACGGCTCTTCTGCCTAACTTATCAGCTAACAGGCCACCCACAACTTTACCCAACATCATGGCAATAAAAGTGCCAATCATGAAGCTAGTCATTGCTTTAAAATTGACGCCTAATTCAGATTCTAAGTAGGAAGGCATCCAGTTCATTACGCCATAGTAGCTAAATTGGAAGAAAGTATTTACGAACATCCATGAAATAAATACCAGTAATACACCTTTAGCATCTACAATAGTTTTTAGCGAAGAATCCGATTTAACGACTGTTTTCCCTTGCGCAGCATCAACAGCGTCGCTTTGTTGTTTTTCAAGTTTTGCTTTCTTATTAGCAATCCATGAGGGTGGTTCTGGCACAAGGAAAAACATAATAACGGATAAGAATACAGGAATAATCGCTGTAAAGAACAGATATCTCCAACCCCATTCAGGAATAATCCATTTTGCTAATAAGCTGGCGATAACATAACCAATACTCCAACTAATAATTAGCATAGCCATAATAGTAGAACGATGTTTTTTGGTCACATATTCTGACATCAAGATACTACAAGATAAGTAAATGGCACCAATCCCAATGGCAGATAAAAATCTGATAATGGCAAAAGAATAGTAGCCATTGGTAAATCCTAATGCGGCTGTACCAACAGAGAAAATGACAATACAAACTACAATTGTTTTAACTCGACCAAAATAATCACAGGCCCAACCACCTGCAACACCTCCAAAGAACATACCTAATAAGGTAAAGGTTCCTAAACTCCCTTTTTGGGTCTGGCTCAGGCCAAATTCAGCCTCTAAACTATTTAAACTATATGATAAAAACATCATATCGGCAGCATCAATCATCAGCGCCAAAAAACAAAATACAAAAACGTAAATTTTTGTTCGCGTAGGAATTAGACTTACTGGATCTAAATCTTTATTTTCTGCTAAGGTTGTCATTGTTGTAATCCCTCAGTAATTAGATAAATTTATTTTTTAAAATTATAAAAAAAGTTAGTTATTTAATAATTTCTGTTAAACGCTCCTTAATATTCTTTATAGCTTCACTCACAATAGTTGTAATCAACTGCTCACAACTTGGAATATCGTGGATTAAACCCTGAACAATACCTATTGACCAAACTCCTTTATTACAATCCCCTTCTTCATAAACTAGTTTGCCTCTTTGTCCAGAAACTAAATGCGCAACTTCTTCAAAGGTAATCTTTTTAGAAGCTTCTAATTGACGAACCTGCTGACTTACATTATTACGTGCAACCCTAGTGGTATTACGTAAGGTGCGTAAAATTAAATCAGTGCTCCTTTCATCATTCTCTACAATAGTCTGTTTAATTTGCTGATGTATTGGACTCTCTTGTGTACACAAAAAACGAGTCCCCATATTAATACCATCAGCCCCTAGCGCTAATGCAGCTACCAATCCCCTACCATCAGCAAAACCTCCTGAAGCTAATATTGGTATTTTCACTTGCTCAGCCGCTAAAGGTAATAATATTAAACTAGGTATATCATCCTCTCCTGGATGACCAGCACATTCAAAACCATCAATTGAAATCGCATCAACACCTAATTTTTCAGCTTTTAAGGCATGACGAACCGCGGTACATTTATGAATAACTTTTATATTATGTTTTTTAAAAGCTTCAATATGCTGTTGTGGATTATTACCTGCTGTTTCAACAATAGTAATCCCTGACTCTATAATTGCTGCTCGATACTCATCATAAGGAATAGGTCGAGCTGTAGGTAACAATGTTAAATTAACAGCGAACGCTTTATCCGTCATTGCTTGGCAACGCCTTATTTCTTTATATAGTGCCTCAGCATTAGGCTGAGTCAAAGCGGATAAAGTACCTAAACCACCAGCATTAGCTACTGCTGCTACTAATTCTGCTGTAGCTGCCCACTGCATCCCACCTTGCATTATAGGATGTTCAACCCCAAATACTTGAGTAAAACGTGTCTCTAACTTATTCATACTCTAACCCTATATAAAGCAGACATCTAATTCCCTGATATCTGAATAAAAACTCTAGCTGTAATAAAACTAGAGTTTTTTATAAAATTAATCTTTTCGTAAACCCACCACGCCTTTTTCTTGAAGTTCAGCAAGGCGCTCATCAGAAAGATTTAAATTTTGTTTTAATACTTCAGCGGTATGTTGACCTAATAAAGGCGGTACCATTTTATATTCAACAGGTGTATCTGATAACTTAATAGGACACCCTACCATTTTTAATTTTTTATTAAATGGATGCTCCATTTCAATAACAAGCTCACGTTCCTTAGTTTGTGGCTCATTTAATGCTTGTTCAATATTATTAATAGGGCCTACAGGTACTTTAGCCGCGTTAATAATTTCTACCCACTCATCAGTAGTTTTTGTTAAGAAATGCTTGGCAAAAATATCATCTATCAACTCAACACGATTGATAATACGCTGAGCGTTAGTGGTAAATTTAGGATTGGTCGCTACCTCTGGTAAACCAATAGCCTGACACAGTGCAGCAAATTGCGTGTCATTACCACAGGCGATAATAAATTCCCTATCCTTGGATTTAAACACTTGGTAAGGCACAATATTAGCTGAGGCATTACCATAACTTAAGGGTATAACCCCTGATGAGAAATAATTCATTTCTTGGTTAGCAAGCAACGCAATCATCGTATCAAATAAAGCCATATCAATATACTGACCTTTACCTGTTTGAGTACGACTTAACAAAGCTGCCTGAATAGCAATGGCAGAATACAGTCCTGTGGAAAAATCAGCTAAAGCTATCCCTGATTTTTGAGGACCACCACCTGGTAAATCAGCTCGTTCACCCGTAATAGTCATAAATCCACAAGCACCCTGAATCATAAAGTCATAGCCAGGTTCTTTAGCACGTGTTCCATATTGACCAAAACCTGTAATTGAACAATAAACTAAGCCAGGATTAATTTTTGCTAGCGTTTCATAATCTAAACCATATTTCTTTAGATCACCTTGCTTATAGTTTTCAATTAAGACATCTACACCAGTGGCTAACTCTCTGATTAACTCTTGTCCCTCTGGAGAAGCAATATTGATTGCCACTGACTTCTTGCCACGATTTGTTGACAAGAAGTAAGCAGACTCAGACGTTCTATTACCTTCATCATCAGGTAAAAATGGGGGACCCCAACCACGAGTATCATCGCCCCTTCCTGGACGTTCTATTTTTATTACCTCTGCACCTAAATCAGATAATGTCTGACTACACCAAGGTCCAGCTAAAACTCGACTCATGTCAAGAACACGAATATGCGATAGTGCTCCCATAATTTACCTCTCAAATGAATTGTTGTTATTCTAAATTTAAAGTATTTATTGGTATGTATTAGACGCGTTCAATAACCATAGCTAACCCTTGACCAACCCCAATACATAAACTAATCACCGCATAACGTTGACCAGTACGTTGTAGTTGTCTTGCTACCGTTAAAGCTAAACGACCTCCCGATGCTCCCAAAGGATGACCTACTGCAATCGCTCCACCATTAGGATTCACTCGTGAATCATCTAAAGCTACATCCAGTCCTTTTAAACAGGATAACACTTGGCTTGCAAATGCTTCATTGATCTCGATAATGTCCATATCATTTAAGGTTAAACCCGCACGGGCTACTGCTTTTTAATCGCTTCTACAGGGCCTACACCCATAATACGTGGTTCTACACCTGCCGCTGCCGCTGATAAAATACGTGCTATTGGTTTAACGCCACGTTGTTCACCAATTTCTTGGTTACCAATTAGTAAAGCTGCTGCACCATCGTTAACACCAGAAGCATTACCCGCTGTGACTACACCACCTTCAAATAAGGATCTTAGTTTTGATAATGATTCAAAATCAGAGCTAGGACGTGGATGCTCATCTTCAGTGATGATTTTTGGTGGTGTCTTTTACCTGTAGACACTTCTACAGGACAAATTTCATCTTTAAAGAAACCAGCCTGACGAGCGGCTTCGTATTTAGCCTGTGATGCCGCAGCAAATCTATCTGCTTGTTCACGACTAATGCCAAACTCTTTAGCAACGTTATCACCTGTTTCTGGCATGCTGTCATTACCATACTTAGCCACTAAACGTGGATTAGGGAAACGTGAACCGATGGTTGTATCGTAAATGATGGCTGCACGGCTGTAAGCTGATTCTGATTTAGGAATAACAAAAGGCGCACGTGACATGCTTTCAACACCACCTGCTAAGTATAAAGCCCCTTCATTACAAGTGATGGCACGAGCCGCATCAATAATGGCCGCTAGACCACTCGCACAAAGACGATTAACGGTTTGGCCTGGTAGCGTGTAAGGTAACCCTGCTACTAATAATGCATTACGCGCTACATTACGAGAATCTTCACCTGCTTGGTTAGTAGAACCTAGAATAACATCTTCAATATCTTCTGCATTGAATTTGCTTTTTTCGATAAGTTGTTGCATAACGCCTGCAACGAGATCATCTGGACGGATGGAAGAGAGTGCACCTGCATGGCGTCCAAATGGTGTACGAAGACCCTCATAAATATAAGCTTTTAGCATTATTTTTCTCCTAATAATTCACTGTTATAACGAGTGAGCACTATTAAATACTCACTCTATATTTATTGTATTAATGGTTTATTGTTGTTTCTTCATGGCAAACAGGGATGCCCAATAAAGCCCTACGACGTAACCATGGGCTTGGGCGATAACGTGGATCACCTGTTGCTGCATTAATGCGCTCTAAAATAGTTAAAATACGTTTAGCACCTAAAATATCACCCCATGCTAATGGACCATTTGGGTAACCAAGCCCAAGACGTACCGCAAGATCAATATCCTTAACACTTGCTATTTGCTGTTGCGCAATATCACAAGCTAAATTCACGATACCTGCTAAAATACGCTGTACGATAAAGCCATTACTATCATGAATAACCGTGACACTCACCTCATCTTTAGCGAATAAGGCATGAGCAGCATCACGTATTTCTGTTTTAGTGATAGGTGTTAACATCAAAGTACGATGTTTTTCAATATTACAAAGTAAATCTATACACACCGTACGCTCAGGGTCTACGTTATAACGAATTGATGCAGTCGTTGCATCTTCACCCCATGGTGCTAATAAACAAATAGCATTAGCAGAAGGTTGTGTTGAAGTTTCAACAGTTCCACCTAACTTACTCACTAAATCAGTTAATACTTTACGATCTTCATCACACTCAACACCTAACCATACTGCTGGAATATTTGATACAGAAGGTACAGGTTGTGGCTGTGCAGGGTTTAACATAGTACCCTTATCATAACGATAGAAACCTTCATTTACTTTACGACCTAATAAACCAGCCACTAACATTTGACGAGTTAATGGATGTGGACGATAACGAGGCTCCTGATAAAACTGATTATAGATAGACTCCATGGCAGGGTGAGATACATCAAGTGCGGTTAAATCTAACAGCTCAAAAGGCCCCATACGGAAACCTGCACCTTCACGTAAAACTCGATCAATATCGCCAATAGTGGCAACACCCTCGCCTAAGATTTTTAACGCTTCTGTACCATAAGCGCGACCAGCATGGTTAACGATAAAGCCAGGAGTATCCTTAGCGCGAACACCTGTGTGTCCCATTTTCACCGCTAAATCTTGTAAAAGATCACAAATCGCTGGATCCGTTTTAATACCAGGGATCACCTCAACGACTTTCATTAAAGGGACAGGATTAAAGAAATGGAAACCTGCCACGCGCTCAGGATTTTTTGTACCTGCTGCAATAGCACTTACCGAAAGAGAGGAAGTATTAGAAGCAATAATAGCCTCTGGGCGTAAAATTTCTTCTAATTGTTGTACCAAACCACGCTTAACATCTAAATTTTCAACAATCGCTTCTACCACCATATCACAGGGAGCAAGCTCTTCAATTTTTGAGGTAACAATTAAATGATCAATAGATTGTTTGGCGGCTGCCT